>JBDTSX010000473.1:0-4451 GCA_039930925.1 Acidobacteriota bacterium
GTCGCCGTAGTCGATCACGCGAGCGGTCAGTGCGCGGCCCTTGTAGGTGATCTTGACCGAATTGATGCGGCGCTGATCCCCCTGCCCGTCCTGCCCCAGTGCGACCACGGCGTGCTTCACGGTGATGAAGTAGCCGTTTCCGAGATAGCCGGCGGTGCCGTAGTTGCTCGAGTTGCGATCGTCGTAGGAATTCAGCTCGACGAAACTGTTGCGCCGCTCGCGCAGCAACGTCAGCGGGAGCAAGCCCATCTCGGCGGTCAACTCGCGCTTGACCTCGTCGACGATCGCGGCGCGGTTGGCCATGTCCATCATTGCGACCGCGGCCGGCGCCGCGCGGCCACTCGTGCCGATGGCCTGGTGGGCCTGGCGCTGCCGCAGCAGCTCGACTTCCGCGCGAAGGGTGGCGATTCGCTCATCGCTCGTGGCATTCTGCCTGGCAGCGAGATAGCCGCCGAGGCCGAAGAAGCTGATCGCGAACGCGATCGCAATGACCGCAGGAATGGCTCGACGTCTGGACATGCCTACTCCAAGTTCGGCAGCTAAAACGCTCCGCCCCGCGCGGAGCTTACAGCTTTGCCCGCCCCATATCAGGGGCTAGCCCTTATCGCTTGGATCACGAAAAACTTACCGGGATTGGTCGACTGTAGAATGCCCGCACCATTCCAGTCAAGTGTAATTGTTACAATCGGTGCAGTGAATTTGGGCCTGCGCGCGACGATCCACCAAACGGCTCGCGGAGTCCGTGCGCGTTCGTATCAGCCTCGGGAGAGCGGCGGAGGAACCACGCGGATCGTGTAGGTCACGCCCGGTTCAGGCTTCGCCAGCGGCATCTTGGCGTCAATCAACGGATCGGCGCGCAGCACCACGGTTCCGCAGATCACCGTTGATTCGCCAGGCTGCAGTTTGGATCCGCCGGACCGCCACACGCCGCGATCGAAGTCGACGCGGGGCCGAGCGTTCTCAGCCTGCCCGAAGATGCCCTTGTAAGGATCCCTGGTTGGCTCCGCCGGAGGCGACGGCTGGGCGGTCACGGGCGGAGCGGGCTGGGACCGAGAGGCTTGCATGGCGACGGCAGCGCTCGATGCCTCCGTCCCGACGGTGCCGTGGACGGCGAGAATACTGAGTGCCGTAAGGAATCGCATCGCTGACATGCCGGTCCTCCGATTTCGACGCGGCGCGCGCCAACGGGGCGCGGCGGCTTCGAGCTCCCCGCGAAAATCCCGTGCGACGTCGATCATCCGGCCATTCTACCCGTTCGGGGGTGGAAGGTCATTCGGGCGTGGTGTAACGTAGGGCCGCATGAACAAGGGACGGCTGGAAGCCTTCAGCGACGGCGTGATCGCGATTCTGATCACGATCATGGTTCTCGAACTGCACGTGCCCGAAGGCGACGGATGGGAGTCGCTGCGGCCGATGGTGCCGGTGCTGCTGACGTATCTGCTCAGTTTTGTCTTCCTCGGGATCTACTGGAACAATCACCACCACATGTTCCAGGCGGTGCATCGCGTCAACGGCGCGGTGCTGTGGGCGAACCTGCACCTGCTCTTCTGGCTGTCGCTCGTGCCGTTCGTGACCCGGTGGCTCGGCGAAAACCGCTTCGCCCCGGTCCCCACCGCGATCTACGGTGTCGTGCTGCTGCTCTCCGCGATCGCCTACACGATCCTGCAGCGGGTCCTGATCGCGCAGGAAGGACCAGAGTCGAAGCTGGCCCAGGCCACGCAGGACGACATGAAGGGGAAACTCTCGCTGCTGCTCTACGCCGTCGCGGTCGGCGCCTCGTTCGTCCAAAGCGGTGTCGCCGATGCGCTCTACGTCATCGTGGCCCTGATCTGGCTCATCCCCGACCGCCGCATCGAGTCGTTGATCGGTGATCGCTAATCACTCGTCACTGATCCTGAATCGCTGATCTCGAATCACTGATCGGCGGATCACTGGATCCCGTGATCGGTGATCAGCGGATCAGTGATGCGAGATCAGCGATGAGTGATGAGCGATTCGAGGTCCACTCGCGTGACTTCCGCGTAGGACGCCGCCCATCGGGGTTTCGGCATCACGCTCCTCGGCTGTCGCCACGCTCGAACACTGCCGGTGTGAAATCGATCACGAACGCATCCTCCACGACCTCCAGCTGACGCAGCAACTGCCCGAACCGTACGTGCTCGGGATGCGGCAGGTAGGCGTCGCGCGCCGCGGCGTCCTCGAACGTCAACAGGTATACGTGGCTGAAGCCGTGATTCTTGCCCTCCGGGCTGTCGTTGACGCCGTCCTCCATCGCGACGACGCCGGGAATCGTGCCCGGGAGGGATCGGAACGCGTCGGTGACCTGCTGTATCTGATCGACGGAGGCGTCCGGTTTGTACTTGAATGCGACGACATGGCGGACCTGGTGTGGGGGTGATGGCACGCGCTGATTCTACCGGATGCCACGAGCGCGACGGGCGCGGCGCCTGGTCCGCTGTTCTTCCGCCTGCAGGCGGACGCCACAACCGGTGTGTCAGGTGGTCTTCGCGGCGGGCGCGATCACGCGCTGACCAGGCGCTGATCGTAACCCGCCGCTACCAGTTGTTCGAACGCGTCCCAGACATCGTCGGGGATCTCCTGGGGGATCTGGAATCCCATCGCCGGATACAGGCGAATGCGCTGGAGATCTCCGACCATGATGCTGACCACGGCGTCCGCCGGCAGCGTGCCGTGCGAGCCGCGGGCGATGTATTCGTCGAACCCCACCTGTGGCGACGTGACGATGGGATCGTGCTCCGGCCATACACGCCTGAAGGTCGCATACGCGCGACGCTCCATATACGGCTTCTGCACCAGGATGAAGCGGCCGACGTCGATGTGCTTCTCGGACAGGAGCTGCCTTGTAAACAGGACGTTCTCGCCGGTGTTGGTCGAGCGGTTTTCAATCAGGATGTTCTCGGCGGGCACGCCCCTCGCGACGGCGATCCGCGCGAACTGGTCCGCCTCCGGCTCGCTCCACAGGTGCCTGGTGATCGATCCCAGTCCGCCCGAGAAGATCAGGCGCGGAGCCCAGCCTTCGAGGAACAGCTGGGCACCGCGCTCGGCCACCACCGTGTCGTGACTGCACAGCACCAGGATCGCGTCCGCCTTCGCGAGGGGATGGTTCAGCCGATGGTAGTTCCAGATTGTCTGCGCGAGCGCGCGGATCCGGTCGTCCATGCGATCACTTGCGCCAGAGCGTGTCGGCGAAGTCGGCAAACCGCTGCCAGTCGTACGGCGTGAGATTGTGAACGCCGGTGCGGACGTGATAGGCGCGCCGGCCGGCGACGAGCGGCCGCTCGAGCGGCGGCATGGCATCGTCCGCGATCGGCGGATCGCCCCAGAGCGCATAGACCGGCGAGGCGCGCGCTTCCGAAAGAAATTCGCCGCGCGGGTCGGACCAGAGGTCCTCGTCGGCGCTGGCGACGTACAGCGCACGCGGTGCGATCAGCGCGAGCAGCATGTGCTGATCGGTGGGGAGCGCCTCCTCCCGTCCGGCAAAGCTCGCGTAGGCGCCGGCGAACCAGTGGGGAAACGACTCGGTGATGCGCGCGACGGTTTCGCCGAACTGGCGCCGGCTGAGCGCCGCTCCGCCCTCGCCGGACTCGTTCGACACAACCAGCGCGAACCGCTCGTCCTCGGCACCGGCCCAGAGGGCCGCCTTTCCTCCGCGGGAGTGGCCCACGACCGCGACGCGCGCGGCGTCGAGGCGGGGATCGGTCTCGAAGTAGTCCATCGCCCGGCTCGCGCCCCATGCCCACGCCGCCAGCGCTCCCCACGCATTGCGCGGACGCGGCGCGCCGCCGTCCCCTTCGAACAGCCGGACCGCCCCCTCGCGGAAATGATCCTTGTCGTCGGGTGCGAGCTCGGCGACCTGCAGCGCCGCGATGCCGTAGCCGCGGGCGATCATCTCCTCGGCCGGCCAGAAGCCGGACTTCTCCTGGCGCGCGGGATCGGTGTTGGTAGCGGGACGATTGTTGAGGAGCAGAAAGACCGGCACCTTGCCCTGCCGGGCGTTGGGCAGAAAAAGCGTCAGCGTGAATCGGTGGTCCCGTCCCGCTTGAGTACTGACGACCGCAATGCGCTCGAGGGTCGCCGCACCGGCCATCGCCTTCGGGTTCTGTTCGAGGGTCTGGAATTGCACCTGCTCGGGGCGGCCCGGAGAGCGGCCGTAGACGTTGTCACGGAACAGTTCCAGGATCTCGGTCCGCCGCGCGCGCCATGCGTCAGTCGTGCGGACCGGCCCGCCGCGTCCGGCCAGTGGATCCGGCAGCGTGTAGGGGGGCACGCGCGACTCGTCGTAGTTGAAGCCGCGCTGCTGCTCCGACGCCTTGCGGACGACCTGCGGATTGGCCTCCCAACCGCTGTGCCGCTGGCGGCTGGCGGTGTGGAGCGCGTCCTGGTGAGTGGTCCGGCTGAAGCCGGACCCCACAGGGGATGCGCCCAGCCCG
>JBDTSX010000474.1:0-4447 GCA_039930925.1 Acidobacteriota bacterium
GGCCGCCAACACTGGCTTCATGTGCCAGCGCCGAAGCGTGACGTCCAGGATCCGGCGGTAGACGGCGTTGTCGTCGATCACGAGGACCGCCATGTCGCGCAAATGTGTCATCTGCGCGTTCGGAGCCGGCGGGTTCGGGAGCGGCGGCTGCTGACGGGCGAGGCGCACCGTGAAGTGAAACGTGCTGCCCTTGCCCGCCTCGCTCTCGAGCCAGATGCGTCCGCCGAGGAGCGCCACCAGGGTGGTCGAGATCGCGAGTCCCAGGCCAGTGCCGCCGTACTCGCGCGTGGTCGATCCGTCCGCCTGGATGAACGGCTTGAAGATCGCCTCCTGCTTCGCGATCGGCACGCCGATGCCGGTGTCCGAGATGCTGAACCGGAGGACCGCGGCCGCGTCGCTCTGCGCCTCGACCGCCACCGTCAGCACCACCTCGCCAACCTCGGTGAACTTGATCGCGTTCGACATCAGGTTGGTGACGATCTGGCGGAGCCGTCCGGGATCGCCGGCGACGGCGCCGGGCACCTCCGGGGCAATGTCGTAGGCCAGCTCGAGTCCCTTGATGTGAGCGCGCGTCGCCAGCAGCTTGACCGTCGTCGCCAGGCACGCCCGCAGGTCGAAGGGGATGATGTCGAGCGCGAGCTGGCCGGCCTCGATTTTCGAGAAGTCGAGGATGTCGTTGATCACCGTCAGCAGCGACTCGCCCGAGGCCTTGACCAGATCCAGGTACTCCCGCTGCTCGCCGGTGAGATCGGTGCCGAGCATCAGCTCCGTCATCCCGACCACGCCGTTGAGCGGCGTGCGGATTTCATGGCTCATGTTGGCCAGGAACTCGCTCTTGGATCGGTTGGCGGCTTCGGCGAGATCCTCGGCGCGCTGGCGCTCCACGATCTCGGCCTGGAGAGCCGCATTGGTACGGGAAATCTCGTCGAGGCTGGTGCGGAGGGCCTCGGCGACGCGTTCCCGGTCGGTGATATCGGTGACGATTCCGGTGAGGCGGACCAGCCGGTCTGCCTGGTCGCGGACTTGAAAGCCTCGAGCCCGCACCCACCGGATCTCGCCGTCCGGCCTGACGATTCGATAGTCGATCTCGAGACTGCGGGTGTCGGCGGTCAGGCCCGCGAACGCGGCCACGACGCGGGCGCGATCGGCGGGAAACGTGAACTCGGCCCACTGGTGTGGATTGTTATAGAGCGTCTGGGCGGAACGGCCCCAAATCCGTTCGAAGGCGTGGCTGATGTAGTACACCTCGCGCATGTCCGCGGAACGGATCCAGAAGGCGTCGGTGATGTTGTCCACGAGCAGCTGAAACTTCTCGTTGCTCTCACGCAGGGCGGTCTCGCTCGCGCGGCGCTCCACTTCCGCCTTGTTACGGCTGGTGACGTCCTGGACATGCGAGATGAAGTAACGCGGCTCTCCCTGGGCGTCGCGGACCAGTGACACGCTCAGCAGGACCGTGACGAAATGTCCCGCCGCGTGGATGTAGCGCTTCTCCATCTCGTACGCGAGGATCTCGCCGGCAAGTGTCCGGCGCATGTTTTCCAGATCGAGCTCGAGATCGTCGGGATGGGTGATGCCCTGGAAGGTGCGGCCGAGCAGTTCCGCTTCGGTGTACCCGACGATGCCGCAGAGGGCGCGGTTGACTTGGAGCCAGCTGCCATCCGGCGACACCAGGGCCATGCCGATCGGTGCGTGCTCGAACGCACCGGAGAAGCGCTCATCGCTTTCGCGCAGCGCCTCTGCCGCATGCCGGACCGCCGTGACATTACGAAAATAGACCGCCAGCCCATCTTTCGAAGGAAAGGCGCGAGCTTCGAACCAGGCGTCCAGCGGCGGATAGAAGGTTTCGAATTGGACCGCGACGTTGTCCCGCACCGCCAGCTCGTATTGCTGGTGTGATGTCGTGCCGCGCGCCTCCGGGAACATCGTCCAGATGTGCTGCCCGAGCAGTTCGGCACGGGTTCGCGTCAGCATCCTCTCAGCCTCGGAGTTGACGTAGGAAAAGCGCCACTCCCGGTCCAGCGTGAAGAATGCGTCGGCGAAGCTTTCGAGAGTGGTGTAACCGGCGCTGGCCGCCGCGTCGACCGACGCGCCGGTCAGCGACCGCAACTCCTCTTCCAGGACACGAAGTGTGCGCACCAGTTCGGCGACGCGCGGCTCGCTGCCGGGCGTGGGTGTCAAGGAGTTGACGTTCATGCTGTCTTGGCGGTCGGTCGGAACGGACGGCCTGTTCATGACAGGACGTCGGTCATAGTGGCAATCGTGGGCTAGCGGCCACTTGTCCCTGTCCAGTTTATCGCCCCGGACCGGGGGGGCCTGTGCTGTTCTGCACAGTCTGTACGCGATGATGGGGCGTGGGCTGAGCGCGCGGGCCGAGTCGCTGTCGGGCGCGGACCTGCAGCAATCCTGGCGTTTCTGTGAGTCCGCCTGCGTCCGACGCGCTATTCTTAATGTCAATTCCGGCTGCAGCGGCCGGGGGCTCCGTTGCACGTATGAGGTGTGTTTTGGCGTTGACCGTCGAGATTTCGTGTATCAACAAGAGCGATTTATACGCCCCCCACGAGCGGATTCTGTTTGTCGGCGGGATCGACGCGAACGACGAACGGTGGAAGATCTCCCACGAGGCGGCGATTGAAGGCGTCGAGGCCGGCACCTGGCGCTTCTATGTCGGCATCTCGGGTCAGGATTCTGCCTGGGTGATCGTCGCGGTGACGCCTGGCGGTCAGAAGTATCTGAAGACCGACCTGGACGGCACCCAGCCGGACCATCTGCTGAGCCTGCCCGAATGTCGGCGCATGACGTAAAGGACGCGCGCCTGCAGACGGTCGAGCGCGGGCCTCAATAGATCTCCGGCCCGTGCGCCGGGTACACTGAGCCATGCAACTTCAAGCCGCGCGCCTCTGTCTCGATTGCGAAGAGGTTCACGACGCACAGCAGTGTCCGATCTGCGCGTCGGAATCGTTTGCCGCGATGACGCGCTGGGTCCCGACCGCGGACCGGCGGGGACGCGCCAGGCCGACCGTCGCGCCAGAAGCCGCCGTGTACCGCGCATTTGCCGCGCAGGAGCCCCCCTCCCGCGGACGTCAGCTCTTGAAGCAGGGGGCCCTGGGGCTGACCGCGGTCGGTCTCCTCGGCTGGCTGCTGCGTGGCAAACCGACGGCAAAAGGTGATGCCGCGGCCGGCACACCCGAGCCGCCGGATCAGTGAGGCCACGGCAGGCGATCGATGGCTTCTGCCTTCACGCAAGTGGATCCCCTGGCTTCCGCCTTCAGGCCAGTGGATCCCGTGGCTTCCGCCTTCAGGCGGAAGAGCACTGCGATCGAAAGGCGGCAGCGTCGCGGGTTGACGCCGCCAGGCATTTTCTGAGATTTGGGGATTCGATATGAATCAGTACCTCCGCGTCGTCGCGCTGGTTGCCGGCATCGCTGCAACGGCGGTCCCGGGAACGGCCGCGGCACAGGCCGCCGCCGCGCCAGCCGCGCGTCCGGCACGCGCCGCCGCGCAGGCTCGATACTCCGCGAAGCAGACCGGCGACATCGTGCAGCTCAGGGACACCCGGACCGACACCACCGTTTCGGTGATGACGTCGATGGCCAATGCGTACGAGATGGTGGTCAAGGGGCAGAACCTGATCCGGATGACGTTCGCGTCGGTGGACGACTTCCGCGCGCGGCCGGATCTCAACGGGATCCCCCTGCTGGCGCCCTTCGCCAACCGCCTCGACGAACCGGCGTTCTACGCCAACGGCAAGAAGTACAACTTCGACATGGAGCTGGGTAACGTGCGCGGCGCCATCCCCATTCACGGGTATCTCAGCGCCGCGAAAGACTGGAAGCTGACCGAGGCCAGGGCGGACGCCAGCGCCGCCTGGGTGTCGACGTCGCTGGACTTCTATCGCAATCCGCAATGGATGAAGCAGTTTCCGTTCGCGCACACGATGCGACTGACCTATCGCCTCGCGGACGGCGTGCTCGAGGTGCGGACGCGCATCGACAACCTCAGCGTCGAGCCGATGCCGGTCGCGATCGGCTTCCACCCGTACTTCCAGTTGACGGATTCGTCGCGCGAGGACTGGACGCTGTCGGTCGCCGCCAGGACCCAGTGGCTGCTCGCGCCGAACAAGATTCCAACCGGCGAGACCGAGCCGATCACCACGTTCTTTCCCGATCCGCGCGCGGTGGCGTTGAAGGACTTCGATCTCGATCACGTGTTCGGCGACCTCGAGCGCGACGCGCAGGGGCGCGCGACGATGACCGTCAAGGGGAAGACGCAGCAGCTCGACGTCGTGCTCGGTCCGAACTTCAAGACAGTGGTGCTCTACTCTCCGAATCCGGCCAACCAGCCCGCAGGACGACGCGGTGGTGGCGGAGGGAATGCTGCCGGCGGCCGCGGCGGGCAGCCCGGTGCGGCTCCTCCAACGCCGGCCGCTTCACCAGCCGGCGCCAGCATT
>JBDTSX010000475.1:0-4447 GCA_039930925.1 Acidobacteriota bacterium
GAATCTCGTCCAGAGAGGTCGAGGGCGCGGCGTCAAAGGCCGCGCCGACCGGCGCGGGCATGCTCGCTACAGTTTCAGATAGTCGCGGAGCCGTCGCGTCTGCGTCCGGCTGACCGGAATCTCCGTTGCCTTCTCGTCTTTCATTCTCAGGATGTAGTTCCGGCTGAACCACGGGACGATCTCCTTGATCTTGTTGATGTTGACGAGATGCGAGCGGTGCACCCGCCAGAATACCGCAGGGTCGAGGCGCGCCTGCAATTCATCCAGTGTCCGATAGTTGCAGGTTCCAGACAAGCTGTTCGTGACCACCGTGATCACATCGTCCTCGACCGAGGCATGCACCACCTCGTCCGATTGTACCAGCAGGAAGCGGTCGGCCACCTTGACGGCCAGCTGTTCCCGGCGCTCCTCGCGCGCCGAGATGATCCGCAGGAGCTTGTCCATCTCGGCTGTCGACGGGGAGGTGGGCCGGTCCGACGGGATGCGCCTCCGCACGCGATCGACGGCGGTCGCCAGCCGCCCAGACTCGACCGGCTTGAGCAGGTAATCGACCGCATTCACCTCGAACGCCTCGATCGCGTGCTGATCGTACGCCGTGACGAAGACGAGCTGGGTCTCGACGCCCGCCTGGATCAGTCGGCGCGCCACTTCGAACCCGGCGAGTCCCGGCATCTGCACGTCGAGCATCACCACATCGGGCGCGGACTCTTCGATCACGCGCAACGCCTCGATCCCGTTGCCCGCCTGCGCGACAATCTCGACCCCGCCGAGCTGGGTCAGCAGGAAACAGAGCTCGTCCCGGGCCAGTTGCTCATCGTCGACGACGACCGTCCGCAAGAGGTCGGAACGTTCCATGGCGGTCAGGCGATGCTCTTCGCGGGGACGATCAGCTCGGGAATGACGATCCGCGCGCACGTGCCCTGGCCGGGCACGCTGTCGAGCTGCAGCTGGTAGTTCGCGCCGTAGATCACGCGCAGGCGCTCGTTGACGTTCCGCAGGCCGATGCCGCCAGACTTGACCCGGTCGGTGTGGTCGGGCGAGACCCCGACGCCGTTGTCGATGATGTCGATGATCGCGTGACCGCCGGCGCGGCTGCTGCGGATCGTAATCCGCCCGTCGCCGATTTTGGGCGCCAGCCCGTGCTTGATCGCGTTCTCGATCAGCGGCTGCAACAGCATGCTGGGGACCACCACGTCGAGGCTGTCGGGATCGATCGCCTTCTCGATGTGGAGCTTCGGGCCGAAGCGGATGCACTCGATGTCGAGGTACTCGTCGATCGCCTCGAGCTCTTCGCGGAGCGTGACGAAGTGTTCCTGGCTGCGGAGCAGCCGCCGCAGCAGCCCGGACAGCTTGACGATCAACATGCGCGCCGTCTCCGGCTGCGAACGGATCAGCGATGAAATCGAGGTGAGAGTGTTGAACAGGAAATGCGGATTGATCTGGCTGGCGAGCGCCTCGACCCGCGCCGCCATCAGCAGCTTCTCCTGCTCCTGCAGCCGATGCTCGATTCGGGCGCTGTTCCAGATCTTGATCGGGATCGCGACGCAGAGCACGGTGGCCAGGACGACCAGCGCGCCGAGCCAGGGATTCGGTGGGATGAGATAAAAGAGCCGGCGCTCGGTGAACCGGGCCCCCAGCGCCTGGCGGAGGATTTCGAGCCCGATCGGCGCCGCGAGCAGGATCATCGCCCAGTCGATTTGAAAGCGCCGCACGAGCCGCCAGACGTTCCGGTGCAGGTCGGTAAAGAAAAGCGGAGAGATGTGCCAGATCGCTTCCTTGGGGCAGAGCTCCCGAAGGCCGCCCCCGGCAAAGCCGCACCCGACCGCGAACGGCAGCGCGATCCATTCCCCCGCGACGAGCGCCGGGATGCCGACCATCGTCCCCACGATGGCGCCGGCGTACGGGCCGGCGAGCAGTCCGGCGAGGAAGGCGCCGGCCAGCGTGAGGTCCGCCGCCTCGTAGTTGATCAGGATGCGCGAGACGACTCCCGCGGTGAGCGGGACGCCAAGGCTGGCGGCGAAGATCAGGCGCTCCGGCCAGTCGCGCTTTTCGGTGAGCAGGATGCGCCGGAACCAGGGGAACCGGACCAGCATCGTCGACAAGACCGCGACAATCGCCACCTTGACGACGAGCGTGGTCAGCAGGAACTGTTCGACCGTGAGCGGTTTGGTCGCCTGTTGCATTGCCCTGCTCAAGTATATCGTGTCGGTCGCCGGGGATTCCCGCCTCACCGGCCGGCCGGCGCCAGCGGATCGCAGGATTTCCTCTCGACCGGTGCTCATCCTCGGCCATCCAGGCCGCTCTCAGGCACAAACGACGCCAACGGCGCAGGCTCTGGTATGATCGCGGGATGATCCGTCCGTTCATCATCGGCTTCGCCACCACCCTCAAGCACATCTTCCGGAAACCGATCACGGTCAATTATCCGGATCAGAAGATTCCCGTCTTCCCGAAATACCGCGGTAAACAGGTGTTGATGCGGGACGAGAACGGCCTCGAGAAGTGCGTGGCGTGCGGGCTGTGCGCGGTCGCGTGCCCGGCCGACGCGATCTACCTCGAGGCGGCGGAAAACGACGGCACCGTGCAGGCGGGTCCCCGCTACGCCAAGGTCTATCAGATCCACAAGACGCGCTGCATCTTTTGCGGGTACTGCGAGGAGGCCTGCCCGGTCTCGGCGATTTTCATGGGCAAGGACTACGAGCTCGCCGTCTACAGCAAGAAGGATTTCATCTGGGACAAGACGGACCTGCTGGTACCGGCGGGCGTGACCAAGGGCTGATCCGCTTCGGCGCCTTCGGCGACATCCACGGCGGCTTCGACGAGACCCGCCGCATCATCCAGCAGCATCCCGACGTGCCGTTCTGGGTGTGCGTCGGTGACGTGGCGGACGAAGCCGGGCGCTACGAGCCGCTCGGCGCGCCGCTCTACTGGATCAAGGGCAACAACGAAAATTTCGACGCCATCGCCTCGGGCGATCTTCCTGTCGGCCTTCACTACATTCCGAACGGATCCCTCGTGACGATCCGCGGCGTGCGCATCGCCGCCCTCGGCGGGACCTATGCGCCGACGATGTACGAGGTGGCGGCGGCGGAGTTGCCGCATCCGAAGAAGCGAACCCCGAAGGCGACCGCGGCCGCCGATCGGCGTCGGCATTTCGTCCGCGAGGAAGTGGCGGCGTGCAGCCACATGCGTGAGGTGGACATCCTGCTCACCCATGAGGCGCCGCGGCCGTTCCGTGTCAAGGGCATCGACGCGGGCAAGACTCCGATCAACGACGTGCTGGCGGCGATGCAGCCGCGGCTGCATTTGTTCGGACATCATCACACCTTCGTCGAGAGCCGGGTGCAGGGCGTCCGGTCGGTGTGTCTCGATCGCGTGCCGCGATCCTATCTGCTGCTCGAGCCGGCGACGTTGACGTACCAAGTAGAGTCATCCTCCTTATGATCAGGCCGCCATTTCTCGAAGAGCTCGACCGGCGCGTACTCGTCTGCGACGGGGCGATGGGCACGATGCTGTACGCCAAAGGGGTCTTCCTGAATCGCTCCTTCGACGAGCTGAACGTCACGCACCCGGAGCTCGTCGCCGACGTGCACCAGGCCTACGTCCGCGCCGGCGCCGACGTCATCGAAACCAACACCTTTGGCGCGAATCGCATCAAGCTCGGCGCCTTCGGCCTCGCGGACAGTGCCCACGCGATCAACCTGCAGGGGGCCAGGATCGCGCGGCAGGCCGCCCGCGAACAGGTCTATGTCGCCGGCGCGATCGGGCCGCTCGGCATTCGCATCGAGCCGTGGGGCAAGACCGGTGTCGATGAAGCCGAGGAGTTCTTTCGCGAGCAGGCGCGCGCGCTGGTCGAAGGGGGCGTGGACCTGTTCGTCCTCGAGACCTTCCGCGACGTCAACGAGATTGGGGCCGCGATCCGCGCCGTGCGCAGCGTGTGCAGCCTGCCGATTGTCGCGCAGGTGACGACCGAGAAAGACGGCAACAGCCTCGACGGGGCCGCGCCCGAGACGTTCGTGCCGGACCTCGAGCGCCTGGGCGCGAACGTGGTCGGGCTCAATTGCAGCGTCGGGCCCGCGGCGATGCTCGAGACGATCGAACGGATGGCGCAGGTCGCGACGGTGCGCCTGTCGGCCCAGCCGAACGCCGGTCAGCCGCGCGAGGTGGAAGGACGCAACATCTACCTGTGCTCCCCCGAGTACATGGCGACGTACGGGCGCCGATTCATCCAGAACGGCGTTCGCCTCGTCGGGGGCTGCTGCGGCACCACGCCCGAACACATCCGTCACATCAAGCAGGCGGTCCGGGGGCTCGCCAGCAAAGCAGAGGTCCGGCTGAAGCCGGACCCCACCGGTGTCGCCGCCGGCGCCGACGCCGTAGCGTCCGGCTCTGCCGATCCCGTGGCGTCCGGCACTTCGGATCTCGTGGCGTCCGGCTTCAGCCGGAC
>JBDTSX010000476.1:0-4444 GCA_039930925.1 Acidobacteriota bacterium
AAGGCTCGGGCGCGGGTCGGGATCGTCTCGAACAATCTCTTCGAAGAGCAGCAGGACAAGTTGCGCGCCTGCGGTCTCGAGCCGTGGGTCGACGCACTGGTGGTGTCGGAGCGCGCCGGCGTCTCCAAGCCCGATCCCGCAATCTTCTCGCTCGCGCTCGCGAGGATCGGGTCTCCCGCGCAGGAGGCGGTGATGATCGGAGACTCGTGGTCGGCGGACATCGCCGGCGCCGTCGGTGCGGGCATCCGCGCGATTTGGTTCAACCGCCACGGCGCGGCCCCGCAGGCGTGCCGCGCCACCGTTGCCGAACTGCGCAGCCTCGAGCCTGCCGAGGCTGCGCTCCAGATCATCTTCGACGAGGCTCGCCCGGCGTGACCCGCCGAATCTCCACGTCATGCGCATAGGCATCGATCTCGGCGGCACCAAAATCGAAGCGATCGCCCTCAGCGATGACGGGGCTGAGTGTTTTCGCCGCCGCATCAACAGCCCGCGCGGCGACTACGAGGCCACCATCGAGGCGGTCGCCTCGCTCGTCGAGGAGACCGAGCGTGCAGTCGGCGCCGCGAGTGTCGGCGTAGGCATTCCAGGAGCGGTCTCGCCGGCCACCGGCCTGATCAAGAACGCCAACTCGACCTGGCTCAACGGCCACCGCCTGCCCGGCGATCTCTCCCGACGACTGCAGCGTCCCGTCGCGGTCGCGAACGACGCGAACTGCTTCGCGCTCTCCGAGGCCGTAGACGGTGCGGGCGCTGGGCAGCCGGTCGTCTTCGGCGTTATCGTCGGCACGGGCACCGGCGGCGCGATTGTGATTGACGGCCGCGTCGTCGTCGGGGCGAATGCGATCGGCGGCGAGTGGGGGCACAATCCGATGCCGTGGCCCGAGCCCGGCGAGTGGCCGGGGCCGCGGTGTTACTGCGGCCGCACCGGCTGTATCGAGACGTTCCTCTCCGGACCCGGATTGGCGGACGACTATCGCGCGGCGACCGGGCGGTCGGACGGCGCGGACCGCATTGCGGCGCTCGCCGTCGAAGGAGACGCGGACGCCGCGGCGGCGGTGGTGCGCTACGAGTCGCGGATGGCGCGGGCGCTGGCGGCGGTCATCAACGTCCTCGACCCGCACGTCATCGTGCTCGGCGGGGGACTCTCGAACATCGCCAGCCTGTACGAGCGCGTTCCGCGACTGTGGAAGGAGTTCGTGTTTTCCGACGCGGTCATCACCACGCTGCTGCCGGCGCGCTACGGCGACTCGAGTGGAGTGCGGGGTGCGGCGTGGCTGGGTGGAAAAAAGCCGGTCTGAACGCGGGTCAACCGTTCGGCGACGCCGAAGGCGGCGGGGTCCCGGCGTTCAGGCCAGGCGGAGAGACTCGCCGGCTTCGGACGCCACGACCGTGTCGAGATTACTCGCCGTGATGCGGAAGTGCGAGGCGCTCCACACCGGCCGCCCGTCGCGAAGCAGAATCGCCTGCGGGGTTTCGTGCCGGATGCCGAACCGCGTCGCGGCCGCTTCAGAAACCCGGCGATGGCTCTGAACGGTAATCAGCTTGTAGGCGGTCGCCTGATTGGCGCGCGCCAGATGCGTACGCAGCTCGTCCAGCGCCTCGCAACTGATGCCGCACGTCCGGCTGTGTTTGAACACGAGCACGGGCCGGTGGCTGGATTCCGCGATGGCAGCCTCGAGCTCGTCGATGTCGGACAGGGTCGTCAATGCTGACATGGGGATCCCCCTATTGTAACCGGTCGGTCACCGCTTGGAGCTCGACAAAGCTGCTTCCCGCGAACCTCGCGAGTGGATGAGCGGCGGTCACGACGTCATCCGCCGTCCGGCGCGCATGAGGCACCGGGTCAGGAGAGTGCAAGCGATGTTCCGTTACCGACTCAGCTGGGCGCCTGGTGGGACCTCGTGTGGAAGCCGGCCTCCTCGAGGTGGCGGCGCACCTCGGCGAACGCCGCGCGGGCGGCATCGGTCAGGGTGACTCCGCCCCGGGTGATGGCACGGTCCACATTGAACATGCGGAACCGGATCGCTTCCATGTGGAAGGCCCGGATCGCGATGGCAAGCGCCGCGCACTCCTCGAGAAACTTGTCGAGTGCCTCTGCGGGCGGCTGGGCCTGCACGTCGGCGACGAGAGTCCGCAGGCTTTCTTCGGCGGCCTGTCGATGTTCGGTATTGGTTGGCATAAGGTCGGGATCAATCTAATCAGTGCGGCCGCCGACGTCAACCGCAGCGCCTTCGGACACCGTCAACGGATCGATGACGCTTGACCCGGACGCACGCCGCAGGGGATAACGATCAGCATGTCCGATACGCCTGATGTCGCGCGGCCGGCCGGCCGCGCTCGAATCGAACCGCCCGACCTGAGCGAAAAGGGGGGATTGAAGGACGGCGAGCCCCAGCGGTCCGACGAGCGAACCTTCATGCAGCTGCTCGCGTTCGGCGAGTGCGTGGATCCGCTGGCCGTGGCGGCGCACGTCGCCGACGCCGCCGAGGCGGTGGTCGTGTACCAGGATCTCAACGATCCGCTCGGCATCGCCGTGCTCAGTGTCAGCCGTGACCCGAACGTCTTCATCGACCGGGTCCGCCCGCGTCTCTCCAGCGGCCCGATGGCCGGTTTGCAGCTGAAACCGCAATACAGCATGTTCGGCCGATCGTATTCGCTCGGCTACGAGCCGGACCTCCGCGAGGTGCTGATCGAGCGGCCGCGGCGGACGGTCACGAACCCCGACTGGCCCTGGGCGGTGTGGTATCCCTTGCGCCGGAGCGGTGGATTTGCTCAGCTTCCGGCCGACCAGCAGCGGACCATCCTCGCCGAACACGGCCAGATCGGCATGGCCTTCGGGGCCGGCGACCTGGCGCACGACGTGCGCCTCGCCTGCCATGGGCTCGATCGCGATGACAACGACTTCGTCATCGGGCTGATCGGCAAGGATCTGTTTCCGCTCTCAGCCGTCGTGCAAGCGATGCGCAGGACACAGCAGACATCGCTCTACCTCGATCGGCTGGGTCCGTTCTTCGTCGGGCGCGCGGTGCGCGTCTGAGAATTCCTGATTCGCCGGCACAGGCTGGAACTCCCTTTGCAAGGCGCGAGGCTTCATGAGCAACGGACAAATTCCCCTCAGGCTGTTCGGCCGACACGACGTGAGAGTGTCGGCGCTCGGGCTCGGTGGCTTCCATCTCGGGCTGGTGCGAACGCAGCGGGAGGCGACCGCGATCGTCCATGCGGCGATCGATGGAGGGATCACCTTCTTCGACAATGCCTGGGAATACCACGAGGGCGAAAGCGAAGTGCGCATGGGGAAGGCGATCAAGGACCGCCGTGATCGCATCTTTCTGATGACCAAGGTCTGCACCCACGGCCGCGACGCCAAGGTCGCGATACGGCAGCTCGAGCAGTCGCTGCGGCGGCTTCAGACCGACCATCTGGATCTGTGGCAGGTGCACGAGTGTGCCTACTACAACGATCCGTCCCGCCACTTCGCGAAGGGGGGCGTGATTGAGGCGCTGCTGCGGGCTCGCGCACAGGGCAAGGTTCGCTACGTCGGATTCACCGGTCACAAGGATCCGGACATCCATCTCGAGATGCTGTCGCATCGGTTCCCGTTCGACAGCTGCCAGATGCCGCTGAACGGCTTCGACGCGACCTTCCGCAGTTTCGAACAGCGGGTGCTCCCGGAAGTCCTCCGGCAGGGCATCGCGGCGATCGGCATGAAGAGTCTCGGCGGGGACGGCAAGGTGGTGAAGAAACGAGCGGTCAAGGTGGAGGACGCGCTTCGCTACGCGATGAGCCTGCCGGTCGCCACGACCGTGAGCGGGATCGACTCGCTCGGCGTGCTCAGGCAGAACCTCAGGATCGCGCAGGATTTCGTGCCGATGACCCGCGCCGAGATGGCGGCCCACCGCAAGCGCACGGCCGAATACGCGTCGGACGGCCGTTTCGAGCTGTACAAGACCACCGCCGAACACGACGGCGTCGAAGGCCGGCGCGAGCATGGCTTCCCCTCGCAGGAGGATCTCAGCGCCTGACGTCCGCGCCGCCGCACGCGACCGTTCACGCCGGTTTTTCGCGGCGAACGTCACGCGCGGGCTTGTCGCGCCTCAACCCCTGGAACGACGGGTGCCGGATTGTGCCGTCGGTCGTCCACTCGGAGAATGCGACTTCCCCCACGAGCGACGGTTTGACCCATCGGGCCTGTCTGCCGATTCGCGTGGGGGGCGCCGGCGCGAACGCCGGAGCGGCCCGCTCGATCCGTTCGAGCTGTTGCCGCAGGCTCCGGGCGACCTCGATACTGAAGCCGGTGCCGACCTTGCCTGCAAACACCAACCTGCGCTCGTCATCGTAGTACTCGGCCATCGCGCTTCCCGCGCTCGCCAACCTCGATCCGCCGCGGATGTTCCAGTTCCAGGTGCAGTATCTCTTCTGATCCGGGAGCTCCGTCCGGCTGAAGC
>JBDTSX010000477.1:0-4431 GCA_039930925.1 Acidobacteriota bacterium
GCAGCCCCTCGCGGAGCTGCTCCGGATACCTGGCCGGGTCGCCGGCGGCGCGAAACGCCTCCGTGGTCAGCCGCGCCGACGCCTGATGATGCAGGCCGCCGTTTTCGCCGCTGCACAGAAACCCGGCAATCACGTCCGGCCGAATCGTCCGGATCTGCCGCACCAGGTCGCCGACGATCTCGTCGTGTCCCCATTTCCCGATCGACTCGTCGATGCTGAAGGAGTAGCCGAAGTCGATCGCGCGCGTGAAGTACTGCTCGGCGCCGTCGAACCGGTGGACCGCGAGCAGCTCCTCGGTACGGAGAACGCCGAGCGCGGTGAAGATCTCGGGGCCGATCTCGTTCTGACCGCCGTCGCCGCGGGTCGCCGTCACGAGCACCGTGCGCAGGCCGCGGCCGTGGCTCATCATCGCGAGCAGCGGATTGTCCTCGTCGTCAGGATGCGCGTCGGTCTCCATGAAGGTCCCGGTCGCATTGAGCTTCCGCAGCATCAGCCGCAGGGAGACCTCATCGGGCAGCTCGCCGACCGGCTTGACGCGCAGCTGCGCCGCCAGGCCGGGTCGCGTGGCGAGGGAGGCCTCGCGATCCGGCATCCGCCCCGAGGCCGAGAGACTGACCAACAGAAGGACGAGGCTTACCGCAGCAAGACGGAAGGGACGCATATGTTCAGTTCGGAGTGCTTCAGGAGCCGGGGTGGTCGCGACGTGCGTGAGAGAGAACCTCGAATCATGGGTAGCGGGTCCGGGAATCTCCCGGACCCGCTGATGGTCAGAACGCGAACTTGAAACCGAGCTGCATCGTCCGCTGATCGTAGCCGCTCTTCCCCGCCGCGGGAAGATCGCGGCCGTTCAGCACAATCGGTCCGGATACTCCGCCGAACGCATCGGTCGTGATCACACGGTTGACGGCGGAGAGGTTCTGCGTGTTGAACAGGTTCTTCGCCTCGAAGAACAGCTCGAGACGCTGCTCCGCCCGCACCGGCACGAACCGCGAATAGCGCAGATCCAGGTTGATGACGCGGCCAAGCCGCCCGGCATTCCGCTCGACGCCGACCGGGCGATCGTTGAGGAGCGTGTCCTTGTTCAGATCCAGGTTCGATCGCAGGTTGAACGGCAGACCGCTGGTCGCCTGGAGGATGAACCCGACCTGATTGTGATTCGCCAGCATCGAGCCGAAGCCGTCGCCGCTGAAGGTGGGCGCCACAACGGTGGAGACCGACAGAGTATGCGTCTGGTTGTACGGCGTCACCCCTCGGTCGCGGTCCAGATCGGTCGGATCGGACGGGCGATCGTCGCCGCTGCCGATGATGTAGGCGCTGCCAAGCGGCGCGTTGTCCACGCCGCGTGCGAGCGTATAGGTCGCCTGCGTCAGCCAGCCGTGCGTCATCCGCTTGGTCAACGTGGCGGTGAACGCGTTGTAGGTGGAATCGCCGATCGACTGGATCAGGTTGATGTGATCGAAATTCGGATCCAGGCGCGCCGTGGAAAAAATCTGACGCCCGTCAGGCAGCGCCGTGCCGGAGGGCACGAGGTTGACATCGAGCAGGACCGGCAGGTTCCGGCCAATGGAATTGACGTAACCGAGCGTCACGGCGATGTCGCTCGAGAGTGCCCGCTCGACCTGAACGTTGCTCAACCAGGCCGACTGCGTCGTGAACTCCGTATCGACGCCGCCGATGCTCTGCTTCGGCAGCACGAATCCTGGCGGCGGGGCGGCCAGGCTCGCGGGGAATGCCGGGGCGCCGACCTGGTTTGGCGCCAGCGGGCCGATGTTGTAGCTCTTCGGATCGCCGTTGCTCAGGATCGCCGCGTCGTAGAAATTCAGCAGCGGCGGCTCGTACATCAATCCGACCGAGGCCCGAACCACCGTGCGGGCCGACTGATCGACGGCCCAGGACACACCGGCGCGCGGACCGATGTTGTTCTTGTCGATCGTGAAATCCTGCGAGTAGCGGTTGGCGGCGAACGGCCGGGCCGCGGGCACGTCGAAGAGATCGTATCGGAAGCCGAAGAGAACCTTCAGACGCGACGCCACCTGCCAGTCGTCCTGAACGAACAGGCCGTAGAAGGCCGAGTCATAACTCGCCGTGAGGTCTCCGGCAAGCTGCTGAAAGTTCGTGTAGCTGAACGGATTCGTCCCATTCTTCGCGGCCAGGTAGTCCGGGATGGTGGGGAACGTATACAGGAACAGGTCGCCCCGAACCCGCGCGTCTTTGATCCACTGGGCGTCGATGCCCGTCTTGAGCGCATGCTTGCCGCGGATCCAGCTGACGTTGTCGATCACCTGCGTGATGCCCTGGCTGAAGTCGAAGCCCACCGAGTTGTCATCGCCGAGGCGCGCGCCCCCGAAGGCTGCCCGGCCCGAGACGGTGATTCCAGGGCCATCAACCGAGATCCCCTGGGTGCGGAACTGATGGCGCCGCGCGTACTGCACCCGCAGCTCGTTGAGCATGCTGCGGCCGACGGTCGACACCAACTGCGCGGCGGTCGAGTCCATGCGGTCCGTGAAATCGGTCGCGCGGTCCGTCGTCGTAAACCCGCCGGCGCCGATGTTCGAGGCCGAAAAGTTTTTGAACCCGAAGTAGCGGACCGACAGCAGGCTGCCGGGCGAGAGTTGATACTCGCTCTTGCCGAAGCCGAAGTTCACCTTCTGGTGCGCCGGGATGACGCCGCTCGAGGGCAGGGTGATGCCGAGCTGCTGGGCATCCGCGGCCGACACGGTGATCACCGATCCGCCCGTCACCAGGCTCCGGTCCACGTACTCGTACGCACCGTAGAAGTGCCACTTGTCCTTGCGAATCGGGCCGCCGAGCGCCGCGGTGAAGTCGTTCGCTTCGGTGTCCGGCTTACGGGCCGTCGAGGCCAGGAAAAACGGACTCGATGACATGGCGTTCCGCTTGAACCGGAAGCTGGCCGAGCCGTGCAGGATGTTCGTGCCCGACGGGGTGATGGCGTTGTAGACCATCCCGGTGGTCTGGCCGAACTCCGGCGCGAACCCGTTGGTGATGACCTTCACTTCGCGCACCAGCACTTCCGATACCGGCAGCATGCGAAGCCCGGCGCGATCCTTTTCCGTGTTCGTATTGCCGTCGAGCTGATAGTTCGTGTGCATCTGCGATCCGTTCGCGTTGATGCGCGGCACGCCGAACTCGTTGTTCTCGTACCCGGTGACGTTCGCCTGCAGGAACGCGAAGTTGTAGGGATTCCTCGAGACCAGCGGAAGATTCTTGATCTCGGTCTCGCTGATCGTGCGGCCCATGTCGATCTTGCCCGGCTCGGCGATCGGCGTCTCGGCGGTGACCGTCACCGTTTCCGACAGGTTGCCGACGCTCAGCGCGAAATTGATGACGGCCGTCTGTCCGGCAGACAGGGAGAGCCCCTGCTGCTCGAATTTCTTGAAGCCCTGCAGCTCCGCCGACACGCGGTATCGGCCGAGCCCCAGCAACGGGGCGCGGTACACGCCCCCTTCGTTCGAGACGACGACGCGCGTCTCGCCCGTATCGACGTTGGACACCGTGACGGTGACGCCCGGCAGCGCCGCGCCGGAGGCGTCAGTAATCGTTCCTTCAACCGTGGCGTTGATGGCCTGTGACTGCGCAAAAGTCGGCGCCACGCTCCACACGAGCAAGAGCGCCATCATCCCTAACCGTGACACGCGAAACATCCGGAAACCTCCTCGAGCGCCGACAGCCGCCTGCCCCGCCGAAGACGGGACATGACCGGCATTTTGTCGCGCAAACATCAGTATATATGGCCGTTACGGCTCGCGAAGGTTAGACGCGACTCGACCGGACAACGGTCCATCCCGCGGAAATTGACAGGGTATGAGTCGCGGGACGAGGAGTACCGGTCCGCCTGAAGAGCCGGTGAGGAAACCGCGCTCACTTGCAGCGATCGGCTCGCGGAAACCTTCCGCCTGAAGGCGGAAGCCACCGACCAAACCCCGTGGCTTCCGCCTTCAGGCGGAAGGACAAGCTGCGGGCGTTGCTTCATCGTCTAGAAAGCCACCACTACAGAATCGTCTGGCCGGCCAGCAGCTGTTCGTAGAGCGCCTCGTACCGAGGCACGACGAGGTCGCTGCTGAAGCGCTGACACACGGTCCGGCGGCCCGCGGCCGCCACACGCGCGTGGAGCTCGGGGTCGGTCAGCAGGGCGACGCTGCTCTCGGCCATGCCCTCGAGATCGGACGGCTCGTGAAGGAACCCGGTCATCCCGTGATCGATCACCTCGTGCAGACCGCCGACCCGGGAGGCCACCACCGGCACCTCGCAGGCCATCGCTTCGAGCGCCGCCAGCCCGAAGCTCTCCTGCGCCGACGGCAGCAGGAAGAGATCGGAAACCGACAGGAGCGGCAGAATCTGGTCCTGCTCTCCCAGGGACTCGACGTGCTTCGCGACCCCGAGCGACCGCGCCAGATCGAGCGCCTCGCCAAG
>JBDTSX010000478.1:0-4416 GCA_039930925.1 Acidobacteriota bacterium
GCCAGCTCGAGCGTAGACATCGGCAGCAGCTTGATGGCCTGCTGCAGCGACGGGGTCAGGATGAGCTTTTGAACGAGTCTGGTATGGAGTTTCTGCTGAATCGCCATGAGTACAGTCGGGCCGTTTCCGCCTCTCCAATCTTAGTCCAATCGGAAGTCCGCGCCGAGGTAAATCCGCTTCACCTCCTCGTCGGCGGCCAGTCCGTCCGGCGTGCCGCTCTTGAAGATGACGCCGTCGTGCACGATATACGCGCGGTCGGTTATCCGCAACGTTTCCCGCACGTTGTGGTCGGTGATCAGCACCCCGATACCGCGTTCCTTGAGGTGAAAGATGATCTTCTGGATGTCGGTCACGGCAATCGGGTCGATGCCAGCGAACGGCTCGTCGAGCAGGATGAACTTGGGCGAGATGACCAGCGCTCGGGTGATCTCGACCCGCCGGCGTTCGCCGCCGGACAGGGTGTAGGCGGGCGCCTTGGCCAGCGGGGTCAGACCCAGCTCGGCGAGGAGCTCACGCCGCCGGACCCGCCGTTCCGCGCCGTCGAGCGGTAACGTCTCGAGGATGGCGGTGATGTTCTGTTCGACGGTGAGGCCGCGGAAAATGGACGGCTCCTGCGGGAGGTAGCCGATGCCCTTGCGGGCCCGCACATACATGGGATTGTCCGTCACGTCGGCGCCGTCGAGCAGGACGCGGCCGGAATCGGGCGCTGTCAGGCCGACGACCATCGAGAACGTGGTGGTCTTGCCGGCGCCGTTGGGGCCGAGGAGCCCAACGATTTCCCCGGAGGCAATCTCGAGGTTGACGCCCCGCACGACGGTCCGGCCGCTGAACGACTTCGTCAAGTCGCGCGTGGTCAGGGTGCTCATCCGGCTAGCGCGTGCCCGCCGGGCAGGGAATGGTCTTCTGGGTCGTTCGGATCACGCCATTACCCTGCATTTCCAGGGTCCCGACGGCGCGCTGGAACGTCGCGACCGCGCCAAAGGACTGCTTGCAGTCGTTCGGCGCCAGCTCCACCCCTTCGACCGGCGTACCGGTGATCAGATAGCTCTTGGTCGCGGCGGTGTAGGTCAGCCTGGCGCCGGTCGCTGTCCTTCCACCTTCCTTGACGATCACCTTGCCGTTGTCGCCGTATCCCTCGGCGCGGTCCAGCTCGTTGGTGTCCGGCTTCAGGTACAACTCGAGCTTGTCTGCCGAGACGTCCCCTTCCGCTCCGACGAGATGGGCTTTCCCCGTATATGTCGCGAGCCGTTTGGCATCGTCATACAGGAAATACTCGGAGTCGCCCTTCGTCCGGGTGCTCTTGCGCACGTTGGTCTCCGCGTCCACTTCGTCGAGCATCATGTCGGTCAGCACGTTCAGACGCGCCTCGAGGTTGCCGGTCTTGTCATCCACGATGATGGTGTCTCCACGGACCGTGGTGTCCCCCTGCCAGAGTCTCGAATTGCCGCTGTAGACCGCATGCCCGACGGCGCCGTCGTACTCGAGGCGGTTCGAGGTGACGGTCACGACCTGGTCGGGCTTCAGCAGAGAAGGCAGGTGCGTTGGCTGATCCGAGCCGGCGGCAGCAGGAATCGGTGGAACGGGCGCCGGCGGCGTGGCCCCTGCGCGCCCCGATCGCGCCGGCGCCGCGCCTCTCCCGGAAGGGGCAGGAGCGGTTTGGCCGCGTCCCACGGCTGCTCCGGCGGGCTTCTGCGTCGGAGCGGCGGCTGGCTTCTGCTGCGGCAGCATCGAGCTGCGGACTTTCGTGTCCGCCTTGAGCTTGCGCGTCGAGAGCACGAACTCGATTGTCCGCGCCTCGACCGTGACCCGGCCGTCGCTGACTCGCGGGGCCGGCGGTCCGGGATCGTCGGACGGAGCCATGTCGATCTGATCGCGATCGACGTGATAGATGGCCCGGGTCGCGTCAGCGGCGACCTGCGGGCCGTCGGTGAAGTGCACGTTGCCGTGAAAGTCCGCCTGCTGCAGCGCCCCGAAACCAGGCTTCGTCTCCACGATCAGGGAGAGCGAGCGCGCCGCGCGGTCGACCGCGGCGACGGCGCCCCGCGCGGCGCGCGTTTCGCGGTAGTCGACGTTGCCGCCAAAGGTTGCGTTCTGCAGACCAGCTCCGGGCGCGCCGCTCGCGGTCAGCGTCGCGGAGCGGATGCGCTTAGCCGGCACGTCTCCGTCGGACGGGATGTCCAGCTGCACGTTCTCCGTTGCGGTCAGGTTGGTGATGGTGGCGCCGTCCGGTGCGAGCGCGATGTCGATGGTCTTCCCGGCGATGCGCTGGCCCGTGCTCTTGCCTTCCCCGGGTAGTTGCAGGACGCCGTTCTCCATCAACTGCGCATGCTGCAGCGTACGGCCGTCCTCGGCGTAGGCCAGGTCGATATCACGGGCGGACATGGCCTGCGGTCCGTTCGCGGCGCCTCCCCCAGCGATCCGGCTGTTGCCGCGCAGCTGCAATCCCTGGACGCGGTCATTCTCCTGGCCGCCGGCCTCGGGTGTGGCGGGCGCGAGCAGGATCAGGATTTCGTCCGCGTCAATCAGGCGCCCTTCGGCGTTGATGTGGCCGGTGCGAAGCAGCTTGATGTAGTGGTCAGCGCGGGCCATCCCGGCGGCGCCGGAATTGGCCTCGAGCGCGCCTTGCCCTTTTGCGTCCGCCGCCACGGTGATGTGCGCCTGGTCGAGCAGCCATAGCACCTCGCGGCCACGATCGTAGGTCGCGCCCACGCCGGTGCCCTTCATCCGTCCGCGTGTGAAAGCGACCGCACCCGGCACCGTCAACAGGCCCTGGCTGTCGTCGTAGGTGGCGTCGTCGGCGGTGACCTCGAGACCTTCGCTGGTCAGCTTGACCGCGCCGATGAAATGCGCGGTCTTGAGTCCCTCGCCGGTCTGGACCACCTCGGCCTCGCGGCTCGTCACCTTGTACGGCTTGCCGCTGCGATCCGCGGTGAGCTCGATCCCGCCGCCGAACTTGTTTCGTCCATCTTCATAGGTGAACTGGGTGCCGAACTTCAGCCCGAAGACGAGTTTGCCGTCTTTCCATTTTTCGAAGTGGCCGCTGCTGGTGTTCTCGACGATCGCTGAGGGGTCGTTGCGCTTGGGAGGTGGTTCGAGCACCGGCGTGGTCTTACGCTGCCGCAAGGCCACGACGACAATCGCGACGAAGACGATGACGAACACGGCGATCCCGAGCCGTGCCTGCTTCTGCCAGTTCATGATTCAAGAGCGGTGACGGGATCTATTCTACGTCGGTGACGCTCTTGAAGTCGGCCACGTTCAGCTCGAGGTAGGTCTCTCCCTGGTACTCGTTCTTCTCGACGGAAAAGGCCAGGTTGACCCCGGCGCGGTTGCGGGTGAGGAAGTCGGCGCGTTCCGCGCACCGCCAGGCAATCGCGCGGAACCGGCGGCCGTCCTGGCCGAACGTCATCTTGAGGTGGCGCTCCTTGAGCGTCCGCGGACCGTCCACGATCTCGACCCCCGAGGCGTGAAACACGGGGCGCGGGTTGGCCATGCCGAACGGGCCCAGCGAGTCGATCTCGCGCATCAACTCGTGGGTGATCGACGCCAGGTTCAGGGGACCGTCGATGCGCAGCCGGGGGCGGAGCTGATCGGGCTCCAGCACGTCGTCCGCATACGCATTGATCCGCGCGCGGAACTCCGGCACCCGCGCCGCGTCCATCGTCAGGCCCGCGGCCTGCCGGTGGCCTCCGAACTTCAGGAACAGCGAGGCGCAGTGCTCGAGCGCGGTGAGCATGTCGAAATCCGGGATGCTGCGGCAGGAGCCGTGCGCGATGCCGCCGTCCACGGACAGGACGATCGCCGGCTTGTGATACGCATCGACCAGCTTCGATGCCGCGATGCCAATCACGCCCCGATGCCATCCGGCGCCTCCGACGACGAGGACGTTGTGCGCGCCGACCGCCGGGTCGGTCTCGATCGCCTTTTTCGCCTGCGCGACGAGCTCCGCCTCCTCCTGCTGCCGGCGCAGGTTTTCGTCATTGAGCTGCTGCGCGAGCCCCCGCGCCTCGTCGCCCATCGCTTCGTCGGTCGCGAGCAGCAGACGGGCCGCGATGTCCGGCGTGCTCATCCGGCCCGCCGCGTTCACTCGAGGCGCCAGGATGAAGGCCACCTGATAGCTGTCGATCGTCTTTCCGCTGAGACCCGACGCCTCGAGCAACGAGCGCAGGCCGATCGTGTGCGGACCCTTGCTGAGCGAGGCCAGGCCGAGCCGGGCGATGACGCGGTTCTCTCCGACCAGCGGGACCACGTCGGCGAGCGTGCCGATCGCGGCAATCTTCACGAAGGCCGGCAGCCAGCGCCCCTTCCCTGCTCTGTCGCAGAGGGCCTGCACCAGCTTCAGCGCGACCCCCACGCCCGCAAGATTCTTGTCGGGATACGTGCAGTCGCGCCGCTTCGGGTTGATGACGGCGAGGG
>JBDTSX010000479.1:0-4412 GCA_039930925.1 Acidobacteriota bacterium
GAGCGATCCGGCCACCTGACGCAGACGCTCGCGCATGCCCGACAGGCCGCTGCCCTCCGGGGCGAGCCCGCCGCGGCCGTTGTCGCGCACCTCGAGGTGAATCCGCCCCTCCTCTTCCGAGAGCGCAATCCAGCAGCGGGTCGCGTCTGCATGACGGACGACGTTGGTGACCGCCTCGCGCAGCGCGTAGGCCAGCGCATGGTCTTCTTCGGGCGAGAGTGCCGTCGCGGCGCCAGTAATCTCCGCCGTGATACCCGCGGCCACGAGCACCCGTTCGGCGTTGGCGATCTCGTCACTGAGCCCTTCGGCGCGGTAGCCGCTGACCGCTTTGCGCACTTCGCTGAGCGCCTCGCGCGAGATCCGTTCCACCTCGCGAATCTCGGCGATGGCGCGCGCGGGATCGCGATCGGCAAGCTTCGCGGCCAGCTCCGCCTTGAGCACAATCACCGACAGCGTATGTCCGAGCAGATCGTGCAGGTCGCGGCCGATGCGCTCGCGCTCGGCGATCCGCGCCATCTCTTCGACCGCGGCCTGAGCGACGCGCAGGCTGCGATCCTTCCGGCGCATCTCGGCGAACTGGACGTTGGTGCCGCCGACGACGGCGGCAATCGCCAGCGCCGGAAGCCAACTCCAGGCCCCCGTCCCGAGCCAGAGCGCCTCGATCGTCATCGAGACCAGCATCACCGCCAGCCAGAGAAACGCCTCCCGAGGCGGCTTCGCAAAACCAAGGAAGGCCACCGCGTAGATGAAGAAGCACGCGCCCGCCGGATTGATCGGCACGATGGCGAGGCCGATGCCGTGGATGACCCAGGCGAGAACGACCTGGCGCGTGCCGCGCGAACGAAAGCCCTCGAAGTACAGCGGAAGAAACGCCGCGACCGCGACCAGCGACCACACCACCTCGCGCGTCCTCGGCTTCCCAATTACCAGGGGTACGAAGTAGAAAATCAGGTAGACGAGCCAAGCGAATGGCGCCCACCCGAGGTCGCGATTCTCCCGCTCGTTCAACTGGATCTTCATGGACGCCTCAGCGGCGTGCGGCAGGCGAATCAGCTTCAAGAACTCGTAACGCGTCTCGAGTGCGTAGAGGCGCGCCACGCCGGGCGTGTGGGACCGGCGCGCGGCGGCCGGCAGGGCAAGCGACGAAGGCATCGTGGTCATCGCAATCTCCTCAAGCAGCGGCGCGCGTGTTGTCGGCGCCGGTCAGGGCCAGGAACGCTTCCTCGAGGCCGACGCTGCGGACCTCGAGCCCGGAGAGGGTGGTATCGCTCGCGAGCAACGCGCGCGTCGTCGATTCCGCGTCGTTCGTGATCAGTCGAACGCCGTCGGCTTGCGCGTCGAGGCGGGTCACGCCGGGCAGCGTCCGCAGCACCTCGGCTGAGAGACACGTGCGGCAGGTGACCTGGCGGTCGGCTGCTCGAGCTTTGATCGCGGCCGGTGTTCCGTCGGCGATGATTCGGCCGCGGTTGAGCACGACAACGCGCGCGGCCAGGGCATCCGCCTCCTCGAGATAATGCGTCGTCAGCAGGACCGCGCGGCCGGACGAAGCCAGCTCGCGCACCGTCTGCCAGAAGTGACGGCGCGACTCGACGTCCATGCCCGCGGTCGGCTCGTCGAGGAAGAGCAGCTCGGGGTTTCCGCAGATCGCCAGGGCGAACAGCACGCGTTGCTGTTGCCCCCGGACAGCTTTCCGAAGCGCCGGTTCGCCACCGACTCGAGGCCGGCGAGGGCCAGCACCTCCGGCAGCGGCAGTGGCGCCGGATAGTACGCGGAGAACAGGTGGAGGTGCTCGCGGACGGTGAGGGTCTCGGGCACGCGCGACACCTGGAGCATCACGCCCATGCGCCGGCGGCCGGCCATCCCCGTTGGCGCGCCGCCGAAGAGCCTGGCTTCGCCGGCGCTCGGACGGGTCAGCCCGGTCAGCAGGCTGACCGCCGTGGTCTTGCCGGCGCCGTTAGGACCCAGCAGCGCCGTGATCTCGCCCGGCTGGAGCGAGATCGACAAGTCGGTCAGCGCCGCGACGCTGCCGTAGCGATGAGAGACGGCGATGAGCTCGGCGACCGGTGTAATCACGCGCACTCTCCTTTTGAACCACAGGTATCGTGCGCGATGCCGCCGGCCCACAACAGTGCCGCGCGTCACGACAGACGGATGACAAACGTCATGTGCGTCCGTTGGGCGGATGGGATCAAGCCGGCCGGTGGGATTGTGCGGATATCCGAGGCCCGGGACGGGCTGCGTCCAGCGTCACGCCGGTTGAAGGCGACCAGACACGGCTCGCGGACCGGTGTTGGCGCGCGGACGAGTAGAAGAGCGGCGGTAGCTTCGCGTAGCTCTGTTCCAGGCGCCAGCCTGCCAGGATGCCCACATGGCGGGCTGGCACCGGGAAGACGGGGGAACCCTACTCGCCGGACGGCAGCGTCTTCATGTCCAGCACGAACCGGTACTTCACGTCGCCCTTGAGCATCCGCTCGAAGGCGTCGTTGATCGCCGGCACCGGAATCACCTCGACGTCCGAGACAATGCCGTGATCGGCGCAGTAGTCCAGCATCTCCTGAGTTTCGGGGATGCCGCCGATGCCGGATCCGGCCAGCGAACGCCGGCCGAAGATCAATCCGAACACGGCCGGCGACGGGTGCGGGTGCTCGGGTGCGCCCACCAGCACGAGTGCTCCGTCCCGCTTGAGCAGCGCAATGAACGGGTCCAGATCGTGTGACGCCGCCACGGTGTTGACGATCAGGTCGAAGCTGCGTTGATGCTGCTGCATCTCGTCGTCGTTCTTCGAGACCACGACCTCGTCGGCGCCGAGGCGCTTGCCGTCCTCGATCTTCGACGGCGACGTCGTGAACAGCACCGTGTGCGCGCCAAATGCGTGCGCGAACTTCACGCCCATGTGGCCGAGCCCGCCGAGCCCGACGATGCCGACTTTTTTGCCAGGCCCGGCACCCCAGTGCCTGAGCGGCGAATAGACCGTGACGCCCGCGCACAGCAGCGGCGCGGCCGCCGCGAGATCCAGCTTCGGCGAGAGCCGCAACACGAAGTGCTGGTTGACCACGATCCGGTCGGAATAGCCGCCGTAGGTCGCGGGTGCGGTGCCGTGCGGGTCGGGTGAGTTGTAGGTGAAGATCGTCCCGCCGGTGTCGCAGTACTGCTCGAGCCCGGCCAGGCAGCTCGGGCAGGTCCGGCACGAACCGACCATGCAGCCGACCGCGGCATGATCGCCTGGCTTGAAGGTGGTGACATCTGCCCCGACGGCGGTCACCCGCCCGACGATCTCGTGTCCAGGGACGCACGGATAGGTGGTGGGCCACGCCGCCCACTCGTTGCGCGCCATGTGCAGGTCGGAGTGACACACGCCGCAGAACAGGATTTCAATCTCGACATCGCCGGGCGCCGGGTCGCGGCGCGGAATCGTGGCGGCCGAAAGGGGAGCCGTCGAGCTGGTTGCAGCAAAAGCCCTAATGTTGGTCATCGTTTCAGAGTACTTCGTTTCAGTCTTTTTTTTCAGTTTCGTGATCTTCTGCTCGGCGCTGTCCCGGATGGCCTTCCTGCGCGCATCGTTGACGCGATCGTCGGCCAGCAGCGCCAGTGCTCGCTCCGACGATCGCAGTGCCAGCTCGTTCTGACCGTTCGCCAGGTACGCGTCGCCGAGACTGTCGTAGGCGTTGGCCGAGGAGGGATACGCCAGGAAATATCACGGCATGCCTCATTGCCTGGCGGTGCGCGCGACCTGAGATACGATCGCGATGATGGCCACGCCCGACCCAATCGACACACGGCTGCAGCGCTGGATCGCCGGTCATCACCGCGTCTTTGCGCTGACCGGGGCCGGCTGCAGCACCGCCTCCGGCATCCCCGACTACCGCGACGACCAGGGGGAATGGAAACGGCGTCCGCCGGTCATGATCCAGGCGTTCCGCACCCAGGAGGCGGTCTACCGGCGCTATTGGGCGCGCGCCTACGTCGGCTGGCCGGCCTTCACGGCCGCCGCGCCGGGCGCCGCGCATCGCGCCTTCGCGGCGTGGGAGGCGGCCGGGACGCTGCTGCGGCTCGTCACGCAGAACGTGGACGGCCTGCACCAGCGGGCCGGAAGCCGGGCCGTCGTCGATCTGCACGGCCGCCTCGACGTCGTCATCTGCCTGGGCTGCGGCGAACCGACGTCGCGCACGGCACTTCAGGCGGCAATGACGGCCGCGAACCCGCGATGGCAGGCCGTATCGGCGCCGGCGCCAGATGGCGACGCCGACATCGACGCCGCGGTGATCGAATCGTTCGAGGCGCCGCGATGCGAACGTTGCGGCGGCCTGCTCAAGCCGGATGTCGTCTTCTTCGGCGAGAACGTCCCGGGCGCGCGCTACGACGACGCGCGCGAGGCACTGGCACGCGCCGATGCACTCCTCGTCGCCGGTTCG
>JBDTSX010000480.1:0-4404 GCA_039930925.1 Acidobacteriota bacterium
CGGTGGCGGCGGCATTCAAGTAGGCGGCGCCGGCGCTTTGATACTCCGCGTCGGCGGCCAGCCGCGCCGGGAGCGAGGCGAACGAGTCGAGAGTCGGGTGCACCAGCAGGACGTACAGGGACGGGCTGTCGGCGCCGATCATCACATTGAATGCGCCGATTGGCCCGACGCCGGCCCGCTGGAGCGCCGGCAGCGCCGCGAGCCGCCAGTAATTGTCGACTATCGCCGTCTGCGGTCCGCGCCGGAGGTGATAGCGCCGGAGCTCGTAATACTCCGAGGGACGGGCAAGGCGGCCCGGTGGGGCCGCGGCCTGCCGAGCCGCGGCCGCCGCGCTGCGACCGAGCAGCCCGCCGCTGACGGCGAGCGTCGCGGCAACGAAATCGCGTCGATTCATGGTCCGTATCCTGGCCTGTTTCCGGTGGCGCGCACAAGCCCCTCGAGTGGGTTCGCCTTCGCCGGACCCGCCCCGGTCGTGTCCGCCTTCAACCGACCCCGGTCTTCTCACCGCTCCAGAATCGACACGATGTGCAGCACGCTCTTGCGGACGGGCGAAGCAGCGGCACATTCGACACGCGAATCCGTAGAACACGGTCAGCCGGGTCATCGCGCCGGCTCCTGCGGGCGGAAGAAGCCGGTCGGCGGGATCGGCGGCGTCGCGGCGGTCAGGCGGTCGATGGCGCGGCGGCGGAAGCGGCTGAAGCGGAACAGGTTGAAGAAGTGCATCAGCCCGAGGACGAACAGCACCGTGCCCACCTTGTCGCTGAGCAGCTCGATCGCCTCGCGCAGCGTGCCGACTCCCTCGTGGGTGCGCAGCGTCATGACGATCCATCCGAGGTTGATCAGGTAGAACCCGACCACGAGCAGATGATTGACCGAATCAGCGAGCGCTTCCTGCCCCTGGAACGCCTCGACCAGGAAGGCGCGCCCGCTCCGGTGCAGCGTGCGCGCCACCCAGACCGTGACCGCAATCGACAACGACAGGTAGGCGAAGTAGGTGTGCACGACGAACATGACAGCCTCGCTTTCGTGTTGAACATGTTCAAAACCGAGACTCCGGACCCGGGACTCGGGGCTCGGGATTCCGGGCTCGGGCCCGGCGGCCGGTTCGAGAGAAGCCCCCCGGCCCTTCGCCCTCAGCCGTAAGCCGTCAGCCGTCAGCCCGGTGTACTATCCGTCGCATGACCTCGCAGCTGTCGCGGCGCGGCTTCCTCGAGATGACCACCGGAGCGGGCGCGTTCGCGACGCTGCGCCCGAACCTGGATCCGCCGCCGGAGGCCGGCGGCGGCGCGCAGCCGGCGGCGGCGTGGCCGGGAGACGCGCTCACCGGCTGGTTCGATCGCCCGATGCGCTGGGTCCAGCTGACGCTGGTCGAAAATGATCCGGGGCGATTCGATCCGCAGTTCTGGCTCGACTACTTCCGCCGCGTGCAGGCTGACGCCGCCTGCCTGAGCGCCGGCGGGATCGTCGCCTACTACCCGACCGAGGTGCCGCTCCATCACCGCAGCACCTCGCTCGGCGCGAGCGATCCGTTCGGGACGCTGGTCGCCGGCTGCCGCGCCCTGAAGATGCAGGTCATCGCGCGCACCGATCCGCACGCGGCGCGCGAGGAGGTGCGGGTCGCGCATCCCGACTGGATCGCCGTCACCCGGAGCGGCGACCCCTACCGGCACTGGGCCAATCCCGATCTGTGGGTGACCTGCGCGCTCGGTCCCTACAATTTCGAGTTCATGAATCAGGTGCAGCGCGAAATCGTCACCCGGTATCAGGTGGACGGGATTTTTGCGAATCGCTGGGCCGGGCAGGGTGACTGTTTCTGCATCCATTGTCAGCAGAACTTCACGGCCGCGACCGGGTTGGCGCTGCCGCGTGCGACCGATGCGCGCGACCCGGCGCGGCGGCTGTTCCTGGAGTGGCGCAAGGCGCGCCTGACCGAGCTCTGGAAGCATTTCGACGCGACCATCCGCGCCGTCAAGCCGGACGCGGCGTTCATCCCGAACGGCCCGCCGGATCTGAAGACCGCCGGCGAGCTCGCGCCGATCCAGTTCACCGACAACCAGGCGCGCCGCGGCGTCACGCCCCCCTGGACCAATGGCCATCGCGCCAAGGAGTACCGCTCCGTGATGGGCCGCCGGCCGATCGGCGGGATTTTCAGCGTCGGGCTCGAAGAGCCCTACCGCTGGAAGGACTCCGTGCAGAGCGAGCCGGAAATCAGGCTGTGGGTAGCCGAGGGGACGGCGAACGGCATGCGCCCCTGGGTGACCAAGTTTTCAGGCGTGCTCTACGACCGGCGCTGGCTGCCGATGGTCGAGCGCATCTACCGCTGGCACGCCCGGCACGAACGCTACCTGCGCAACGAGATGCCGCTCGCGCGGGTGGCGCTGCTGCACTCCGAACAGACGCAGACCTTCCATCCGGGCGCCGCGGCCGGCGATCGCGCCGCCGATCACGTGATGGGTATGTACCACGCGCTGGTCGAGGCGCGCGTGCCGTTCGAAGTCGTGCACGAGGCCGTGCTCACGCCCGACCGGCTCGATGGCTTCAAGCTGCTGATCCTGGCCGACGCCGCCGCGCTGTCCGATGCGCAGTGCGCCGCCATCCGCGACTACGCCGGCCGGGGCGGCAGCGTCCTCGCGACATTCGCCTCGTCGCTCTACGACGAGCTCGGGCGGCCGCGCCAGGATTTCGGCCTCGCGGATCTATTCGGCGTCTCCTTCGGCGGCCGCATCGACGGGCCGATGCAGAATTCCTATCTGAGCCTCGATGCCGATCCGGCGACGGGCCGACGGCACCCGATTCTGGATGGACTGGATGACACGCCGCGGATCATCAACGGCGTCTTCCGCGTGCAGGTGACGCCGAAGCTGGCGTTCCCGTCGCCGCTCACCTTGATCCCGACCTATCCCGACCTGCCGATGGAGGATGTGTATCCGCGGGTGGCGCACACCGACACGCGTGAGATCTACCTTCGCGATCTCGGACGGAGCCGGGTGGTCTACATTCCGTGGGACATCGATCGCACGTTCTGGGACGTCATGAGTGTCGACCACGGCCGGCTGCTCCGCAACGCTGTCGCATGGGCCGCCAACGAGCCGCCGCCGGTCGAGGTCACCGGCCCCGGGCTGCTCGACGTCACGGTCTGGCGGCAGCGCGGCTCGATGACGGTGCACCTCGTCAACCTCACCAATCCGATGATGATGAAGGGACCGCTGCGCGAGGTGATTCCGGTGGGCCCCCTGCGGGCGCGGATTCGCCTGCCGCCAGGGGCCCACGCCGGCAAGGTGCAACTGCTGACCGCCGGGACATCGCCGCGCGTCGACGCCGCCGGCGGCCTGGTGACGGTCACCGTACCGTCGGTCGAGGTGCACGAAGTGATCGCGATCGAGCTTGGATGATCCCGCGGGGTCGGCGGTAGAGTCCGGCCGGACACGGTCCGTCTGAAGCCGCACACGACAGGACTCAGCCGGACTCTACTTCGACGCGGCCTGATACAGGCGGATGTTCTGAATCGACAGGGGACCCAGATTCGGCCCCGCAGCGGTCTCGGTGATCCGGACGAACTTGGCCTTGACCGGCGCGAATGCGGCAACAGTCAGCGCGCTCAGCGGCCCGCGCGCGACCGGTGCGCTCCACTTCTTGCCGTCCATCGACGTCTGGATCTGGTACTCGCGAAGCGGTGCCACACCCGGGCCGCCGCCGCGTCCGCCGCCCGGCGTGCCCACGCCACCTGGCGCACCCTGAGCCGCGGCGCCTGCTGGCACTGGAACCGCGGGCGCGGCCGGCGCACTACCGGCGGCCCGAGGAGCGGCTGGCGGCGCTCCCGCGCGACCGGCCCCCGGCGCGCCGAACTGGACTTCCGAGAAGGAGAGCGGCTCCGGGAATTCGATCTGGATCCACATGCCAACTTCCTGCGGCGCTCCGGAGTTCCATCCGGTCAGGCTGAGCGCCCCCTGGGCGGTCGCCGGACTGTGGCTGGCGGTGGCCTTCCAGGTCGGCTGCGCCGGGAGCAGCACCGGCAGCGTCGCTTCGAGCTCGGGCGCGGTCCACATCATCTTCCGGTTCGCGGTCGCGGTCCGCACCCGCGCCACGTCGGCGACGGTCGTAAACGATCCGCCGGTGTTCCCGAAGGTGTTCCGGACGTAGGAGGCGATCGCCGCAATCCAGTCGTCCTTCTGTCCCATCGGGACCATCACCTGCGTGTAGGTCTTCGCATTCAATTCACCGGTGAGCCCGTGGAGCAGCACGTTCGTGACGTAGTCGCGATGCCCCTGCACGCGCGGCGAGCCGGCGAGCGGCGGCGCCATCATCGTGCCGGCCGGCGCGCCGGCCATCGGCGCCCCGCGCCCATCCGAGCCATGGCAGCTGAAACACAGCTCGTTGTAGATCGTTTCACCCTTCACCAGCAGG
>JBDTSX010000481.1:0-4391 GCA_039930925.1 Acidobacteriota bacterium
GACCCGAACCAGCGCCACCGTCGGAGCGAGCTGCCTGACCGATTCGACGGTGTACTGGTTCCGGCTGCCGGCGTAAATGGTTCGGAAAATGGCGGCGTGGCCGGCGGCGATCGCGTCGCGGCCGCGAAAGTGCTCGGCGCGAATCGTGACGAAGTCGGCGTCGGCGGCAAACGGCGCCGCAAACGCCGCGCCGTCGCCCGCGTTCCACGCCGCCTCGAGGGTTCGAACCGTCTCGTCGAGACTCTCGCGATCCGCGGGGTTTTCAGAGCTGGACATGCGCCTCTCAGCCGCCATCAGGACTCGAAATGTCAATGCCGCCGACGCAGTCTAACCGAACTGCGGCCGCGGATCCAATCCTGCGGCCCTACTCATAGCGCAGCGCAATCAGCGGATCGACTTTGCTCGCGCGGCGCGCGGGGAGCCACACCGCCAGCAGCGCGACGGCAGTCAGAAGAAGCGGCACGCCCACGAACACCAGCGGATCCTTGGCGGTCACGCCAAAGAGGAAGCTGGCGATGAGCCGCGCCAGGCCAAAGGCCGCCGCCAGCCCGATAACGACGCCGACGATCGCCAGCCACATCCCCTGCACCACCACCATCGTCCGCACCTGCGAGGTCTGTGCGCCGAGCGCCAGCCGGATGCCAATCTCCTGGGTTCGCTGTTCGACCGAGTACGCCATCAGGCCGTAGATGCCGATCGCCGCGAGCAGCAGCGCGCAGGCGCCGAAGACCGTCATTACCCACATGTTGAAGCGCTGGCGCGACACCGAGACGGAGACGATGTCATCCATCGACTGGACGTCCGACACGGGCAGGCCGGTCGACTGCCGGAGCTGCTCCTGGATCGCATTGCTCAGCGACTGCGGCGGGAGCTGCGTGCGGACGATCCACGAGATCGGCGTCAGGCTCACATTGAGCGCGTTGGCCAGGTCCGGCACCTGCGCCTGCGGAATGAACATCTGGGGCCGCGGCTCGTTGTCGAGGCCGTTGCTCTTGATGTCGGCGACGACGCCGATAATCTGCCGCTCCCCCTCGGCGGCGAATTCGCGCATCACGCCTTTGCCGATGACCAGCCGATCGCTCAGGGGATCGCTCTTCGGCCAGAACTGCTTCGCCATCGCCTCGTTGATCACCACCACCGGCGTGGACGTGCTCGTATCCCGTTCCGTGAACGTGCGGCCGCGCGTGACCGGGATCTTGAAGACCTCGAAATAGCCTGGGGATACCGTCATCCAGCCGCCGCCGCCGTGGAAAGGCCCCTGGCTGTCGGCGGCGAGCGGACGGCCCACGATCACAAAGGGCAGGCCATAGCCGCCCTGCAGCGGCACGCAGCAGGTCGCGCTCGCATTCACGACGCCGGGGATCGAGCGAAGCTTCTCGACGCCGTTGCGGACCAATTGCTCGACCGCCTCGGATTTTTCGTACTGCGCGCCCTTCAGCGACATCTTCAACGTCAGCACGTTGTGCGTGTCGAAGCCGGGATCGACGTGGCCGAGCGCCATCGCGGTCCGAATCAGGAGCGCGGACCCGATCAGCAGCACGAGCGCCAGCGCCACTTCGATGACCACGAGCAGCGAGCGCACCTTGTTCTGGCGGAAGCCGGTTCCCGATCGGCCGCTGCTCTCCTTCAGGGTGGTCGTCAGGTCGGTCTTGGAGCTCTGGAGCGCCGGAATCAGGCCGAAGATGACGCCGGTGGCGAGCGACACCACCAGCGTGAAGGCGACGACGCGCCAGTCCATCGCGACCAGCGTGCCGTGCTCCCCGATGCGCGGCAGCCCGGCGGTGTTGATCGACAGCAGGGCGCGAATCCCCAGCCATCCGACGATCAGGCCCAGGATGCCGCCGGTCATGGAGAGGATGACGCTCTCGGTCAGCAATTGCCGGATGATCCGGCCGCGCGAGCCGCCGATGGCGGCGCGGATGGCGATTTCGCGACGGCGGCCGGTCGCGCGCGCGAGCAGCAGATTGGCGACGTTCGCGCACGCGATGAGCAGCACGAAGGTGACGGCGCCGACATACACGAGCATCGACCGCTTGGTGTCGCGTCCGACGATCACGTTCCGAATCGTCTCGACCCCGAACGTGGCCTGCGGACTGATCGCCGTCGGGAACTTCTCGCGGTAATCCTTCGCCGATGCCGCCAGGCGCGCGTTCGCCTGCGGCAGTGTGACGCCGGGCTTCAGCCGGCCCATCACCTGGAAGTAGTGCCCCTGATCGGTGGTGTTCGGATCGAACTGGAACAGCATCCAGAGCTGCGGTGACGCGCCGAATTCCCGGAAGTCGAAGCGATCGAGCACGCCGACGATGGTGTAGGGGTCGCCGCCGATCGAAATCGACTTCTCGATGATGTTCGGATCGGCGTTGAAACGGGTCTCCCAGAGCCGCCGATCGATGACCGTGACGCGCGGCCCTCCTGGCGTGTCCTCGTCCGCGGTGAAGGTTCGCCCGAGCAGCACCGGCGCCCCCACCAGCTTGAAGAAGTCGGCCGAGACGCGGCCCGAGCGGAGCTGCTCGGGGAAGGTTCCGCCGGTGTAGTTCACGACCCCTGAATTGAACGCCGAGACGTCCTGCGCGATCTCGGTTTGCCGCCGGTAGTGCGCGAACTTCGCCGGCGACCCCGCGGGATCCGAGCGGCCCGGCGCGACGTTCATGAAGACCACCATCCGATCCGGATCGGGAACGGCCACCGGCTTCAAGAGCACGGCATTGACGACCGAAAAGATCGCCGTATTCGCCCCGATGCCGAGCGTCAGCGCCGCGACCGCCGCGAGAGTGAACCCCGGGCTCTGGAGGAACATGCGCAGCGAATGCCTGAAATCCCTGAGGAATGCTTCCATGATGCGGTCCGGCTTCACGTTCACGAGGGCCGGATTCACTGGTCGCGAATACGGCGGGAGCGTCTATTGGACGAGTGGGGCGGTGATTTAGTTTAGTTTTGAGAGGGAGAGGAAGCGGTTTTAGAAAAGAGTTTTAGAGTTTTGGGGTTTTAGGGTTTTAGGTGTATTCAGGTTCTAGGTTCGGGTTCGGGTTCGGTTCGGTTCGGTTCGGTTCGGTTCGGTTCGGGTTGGGGTTCGGGTTGGGGTTCGGGCTGAGTTCAGTCTGGGTTGGGTCGGGTTGGGCCTTCGGTGTCACCACGATGCGGCTCATGGAATCCCGACGACGATCAGTGTGGCGTCATCCTCGAAGTGTCCCCCGCTGAACGCGTTGACGTCGGCGAGCAGCGTGTCCTTCATCAATTCGACCGGCTGCGCGCGGGCGGCAACGGCCGTCGCTTCCAGGCGGTCTTCATAGAAATCATCGCCGGCCGGATTCTGCGCTTCGGTGATGCCGTCGGTGTAAAAGATCAGCCGATCGCCGGCACCGAGCGGGAGCTCCGCCTGCGAGTAGGCGTTGTCGGGAAAGACGCCGAGGACCATGCCGCCTTCCGTCAGCCGCTCGACGGCGCCGTCCGGGCGGATGAGCAGCGGCGGGTTGTGTCCCGCGTTGGAGTACGCGATGCGGCGACCGGCCGCGTCGATGCGCGCGTAGCAGAACGTGGCGAAGCGGCCGCTGGCCATGTTGCGGCACAGCAGGCGGTTGACGCTGCCGCAGACCGAGGACGGATCGGCCGACTCCTGGGCAAACGCGCGCACTGCCGCCTGGAGATTCGACATCAGCAGCGCCGCCGGCAGCCCCTTGCCGGCGATGTCCGCAATCGACACGCCGAGGCCGGATGGGAAGGCGAGGGTGTCGAAGCAGTCGCCGCCGACGCTCTGGGCCGGCTGCCAGGCGACCGCGATGTCCAGGCCCGCGATGCGCGGCACGCTCGTCGGCAGCAGGCCGCGCTGGATGAGCCGCGCGTCCTCGACCTCGCGCTGCTGCTGGCGGTCGCGGCGTTTTGCCGCGCGAGCCTCGGCGACCTCACGCTCGAGAATCTCGAGGAGCGTGACGTCCTCCCAGGGCTTCTGGACGAAGCTCTTGGCGCCGCGGCGCATCGCCTCGACGGCGGTGTCGATGCTGCCCCAGCCCGTCATCACGACAATCGGCATCGCGGGATCGTGGGCGCGGACGCGCGGGATGAGCTCGAGACCCTCTCGGCCTGACGTCGTGTCGCGGGTATAGTTCAGATCCATCAGCAGCAGGTCGAACGGTTCCCCCCGCAGCCGCTCCATGACGGCGTCGGTCGATCCGACGAACTGCGGCTCGTACCCTTCGCCGGTGAGCAGCCAGCGAAGCGCCTCGAGGACGTCGGGCTGATCGTCCGCGACGAGCACGCGCACGTGAGTGGTGGTGGTCTGCGAAGCCATGCGGAGGTCCGTGACAGTCCCGGTCACACGATGACGTGGATCTCAAGTTGCGTACCACGCGGCGAATCGAGCTATCCCGGTAGTTTACGAGGAACCGGGGGGTGGG
>JBDTSX010000482.1:0-4385 GCA_039930925.1 Acidobacteriota bacterium
GCTGCTGCGGCAGGCCAGTGCGCTCGCATCAGCCGGCAGCTGAGGCGCGGAGTCGCGGACGGGACGATCGGCCGGATGGCCATTCGGGTTCGACGGCGACAATTGCTTTTTCGCTTTTGAAGGAGAAACCACTGATGCTCGTGGGAATCGCGGCGCTCGTCTACACGCTGGCCGTCGCGGCGCCGGACGCACAGGAGCGTCCCGCGCGAGCTCCGGAGACCGATCAGACGGTACCGGTCTCGCGCGGCACGCGGCTGGCGGTCGACAACTACGCCGGCGAGGTTCTGATTCACACCTGGGACAAGGACGCGCTGCGGGTGCAGGCCCGGCATCAGGCGCGGACGCAGATCACCATCCGCGCGGCGAACAGCGCGGTGTCGATCAGCGCGGCGACGCCGGGCGGCCCCAACGGCTCGGTCGACTACGACATCACGGCGCCGGCGTGGATGTCGATGAAGGTCGAGGGGCAGTACAGCTTCGTCACCATCGACGGGGCCCAGGGGGACGTGTCGGTCGTGACGGTCCGCGGCGACGTCATCCTCAAGGGAGGGTCGGGCCCGGTGAGCGCCAAGACGATCGAGGGAGAGATCGTCGTGGAAGGGGCGCGCGGCAAGGTCGATCTGCGATCCGTCAACGAGGGCATCAAGGTCACCGGCGCGACCGGCGACATCACCGCCGAGACGACCAACGGCGACATCACGCTGGCGCGCATCGAGTCGGGCAACGTGTCGCTCGCGACGGTGAACGGCGACATCGCCTACGACGGCCGCGTCGCCGACAGCGGCCATTACAGCTTCACCACCCACAACGGCAGCGTTGCCCTGTCCGTCCCCGACAACGCCAACGCCACCTTCAACATCCGCACCTACAACGGAGACTTCAGCACCAACCTGCCGTTGCAGGGTCCGGATCGATCGGAAGCGCGACGCGGCAAGCGGGTGACCTACACTCTTGGCAACGGCAGTGCCGAAGTGGAGATGGAATCGTTCGGCGGCTCGCTCCGCGTCCGCCGCCCGGCGCGAATCCCTGCTCACTAATCACTGATCCCGCAACCCGGGATCGAGCCCCGGGCCCCGAATCCGGGACGGTGGTGTTCGGAACCGGGCATACCGGCGGCCGTCGTTTCATCGGCGTACCCCGCTTTGCACCCATTTCATCCCCGCCACGCCTCTTCCCTTCCATGGCACGGGCCTTGGAGATCCCGGAGCGCACCATGACCGCCAGCTGCGCCGTCCAGCCCCGCGTGCTGATCGCGGACGACAATCCCGACCTGATCGACGCCCTCCGCCTGCTGCTCAAGGCGGAAGGCCTCTCGATGGAGGCGGTCGCGTCCCCTGACGCGGTCCTCACCGCCGTCGAACACGGCACCTACGATCTGCTGCTGATGGATCTGAACTACACCACCGACACCACCTCCGGACGCGAGGGCATCGATCTGCTTGCGCACGTCCGCACGCACGACAGTCTGCTTCCCGTCGTCGTGATGACCGGGTGGGGCTCGGTGGATCTGGCGGTGGAGGCGATGCGCCGCGGCGTCCGCGACTTCGTGCAGAAGCCCTGGGACAATCAGCAGCTCCTGCACACGCTGCGCACCGAGATCGACCGGGGGCGCGCCAGCCGCCTGCAGCAGCAGTCCGATCGACGGGAACTGGCGGAAGCGCTTCGTATCCAGCGCACGCTGTTGCCCGCCTCGGTCCCGCAGATTGACGGGTGCGAAATCGCCGCCTCCTGGCAGCCGGCCTCGGGTGTCGGCGGCGACTGCTTCGACGTGATCGTGTTTGCCCCGTCGCGCCTCGCGCTCTCGATCGCCGACGTGGTCGGCAGGGGCATTCCGGCCGCGTTGATGATGTCCAATCTGCAAGCGGCCGTCCGCGCCTTCGCGACCGATGCGGCCCAGCCCGCTGAGCTCTGTCAGCGGGTGAATCGGATTCTCTGCGGCAACATCGCGGAAGGACGGTTCATCAGCTTCTTCTACGCCACGTTCGACAACGACCTCGGCCTCCTGACGTTCGCCAACGCGGGTCATCGTCCGCCGTTGCTGATCCGAGCGAACGGTTCGGTCGAACGGCTGGAGGACGGGGGACCCGTACTGGGCGTCCTGCCGGACGCTACTTACGACCAGGGGCGCGTCCTCATCGCCAGCGGCGATCGCCTCGTGCTGTTCACGGACGGCATCACCGAGGCGCGGCGGCCCGGCGAGCCGGGTATCGATGATCGTGACCGCGTTCCGCCGGCGCTCGAGGAGGCTGAGTTCGGCGAAGACCGCCTGATCGCCCTGGCGATCCTGAACCGTGGCTGCAGCGCCCCAGCGCTGCAGGCGCGCCTGGCCGGGGCGGTTGCCACCTTCACCGGCGGCGCCTTTCAGGACGACGCCACGCTTGTCGTCCTGGCGGCAGACTAGGTGATTTCGGGGACGAATACCCTGTTTGACGTGACGACTGCCGCTCGCCTGGTACCAACAGCCGGTTGACGGCTATCGACCGTCTCCCGGGTCCCGCGGCGCAGAATCCCTTCTTGACGCCCGAACGCCGGAGCCTGATAGTTGGTCTGCATGCAGAAAGCTTGGACGCCGCCGGCGCGCGTCGTTTTCGGCGTCGCGACCATCCTCAGCATCTTTTCCACGATGCAAGCCTACCGGCTCAACACGCTCAGCATCAAGGATCCGATGACCGTCGAGGTCTGGCGGCTCCTGGTGCTCAACTCGTTCGGCTACTGGTACGTTCCGGCAGCTCTGACGTCGACCATCTTCAGGCTCGCCCACCGCTTTCCGATCGAGTCGGCGCGGCGGATGCGCACCCTTGGCCTCTACGCACTCGGGGCCTGGGCCTTCTCGGCGGTCCACCTCGCATGCACGATGACGGTCCTCCTGCTGCTCTGGCCGTCGCCCCCCTCCGTGCTCTTCACGACGCGGGTCCAGCGTGTCTATCTGACGAATCTCGACTGGACCCTGATGACCTTTGCCGCGCTCGTCGGATTGAGCCATGCGCTCGAGTACTACCGCGAGTCCCGCGAGCGCGCGCTCAAGGCCGCGCACCTCGAAACCCGGCTCGCGGAAGCGCGGCTCAAGACGCTCGAGGCGCAGCTCCATCCGCACTTCCTGTTCAACACGCTGCACGCGATCTCGGCGCTCATCCACTCCCAGCCGGATGCCGCGGACCGCATGATCAGCCGCCTCAGCGATCTACTGCGGATCACCTTCGCCGGATCGGGCGCCGCGCGGATCCCGCTCCAAGAGGAGCTCGAGTTCCTCCAGAAGTATCTCGAAATCGAACAGACCCGGTTCCAGGATCGTCTGACAGTGCGTTATGACGTCGATCCCGAAACGCTGGACGCCGAAGTGCCGCGGTTGATCCTGCAGCCGCTGGTCGAGAACGCGATCAAGCACGGCGTCGCGCCGCGGATCGAGCCGGGGATCATCTGCATCACTGCCCGCCGCGCCGGCAACCTGCTCCAGCTCGAGGTCCGCGACAATGGGTCCGGCCTCAGTGTCGCGGGTCGCGCGCGGCTCGATAGCGGCGTCGGATTGTCCAACACCCGCGCGCGGCTGGAGTGTCTGTATGGCGGCGACCAGGCGCTTGAATTCTCCGGCGACGGCCAGGGCCTGGCGGTCGTGCTCAAGTTCCCGTTCCACCGCGTCCCGTCCAACACCGACGAAAGCGCTTCGCAGGTGGCCGTCGCATGACGGATGCAGCCGCGCCGAGAACGCGGGTGGTGATCGCGGACGACGAGCCGCTGGCGCGGGAGCGGCTGCGCGCGCTGCTCGGAACCGAGAGCTGGGTCGATCTCGTGGCCGAGTGCCACGACGGCAAGTCCGCGGTGGCGGCTATTGACAAGTTCCGGCCAGACCTGGTTTTTCTGGACGTCCAGATGCCCGGCGCCACCGGTTTCGAGGTGATCGACGAAATCGGGCCAGAGCGCATGCCCTTTGTCGTCTTCGTCACGGCGTTCGATCGCTATGCGCTGCGTGCGTTCGAAGTCCATGCCCTCGACTACCTCCTCAAGCCGTTCGACCGCGATCGTTTCCACGATGCGATCACGCGGGCGCGCCAGCAGCTGGAGCGGCGCGCGAGTGGGGATCTCGAGCGGCGGCTCCTCGAGCTCGTGCAAGACCTGAAGCCGGCGACGCCGCCGCTCGAACGGTTCGTGGTCAAGACGGGCGGGCGGGTGTTGTTCGTGCGCGCCGACGAAATCGAATGGATCGAGGCGGCGGGCAACTACGTCAAGCTGCACGTCGGCGCGGACGCGCACCTGTTCCGCGAAACCATGAACGCGGTCGAGGCGAAGCTCGATCCCGATCTCTTCTTCCGTATCCACCGCTCACACATCGTCAACATCGAACGGGTCCGCGAGCTGCAGCCGTGGTTCAACGGCGAGTACGTGGTGTT
>JBDTSX010000483.1:0-4359 GCA_039930925.1 Acidobacteriota bacterium
CGAGCGTCTTCGGCATCTGATAGAACGCCGGCATCGCCGGCATGATCATCGCGCCGGCCTCGGCGCAGAGCACCATGTTGCGAAGCTGCGGCAGGCTCATCGGAGTTTCGCGCGGGACGATGATCAGCGTACGTCGCTCTTTGAGCATCACATCGGCGGCGCGCTCGACCAGATTACGCGAGAGACCGTGCGCAATCCCGGCGAGACTCTTCATCGAGCACGGGACCACCACCAGTCCCTCGCAACCCTGGCTGCCGCTCGCGATCTTGGCCCCCATGTCCCGGTTGCTGTAGAGCGTCGTGGTGCCGTTGCGCACCGCTTCACCGTATTTGGTGACCAGGTAGTCGGTCAGCTTGTCGATCGAGGCCGCCTCGCCGAGCTCGTCGCGCAGCAGCCGCCGGCCGTAGTCCGACACGACCAGCTCGATGTGGCAGCCCCGTTCGAGAAGCGCCGCAATCGTGCGGGTCGCATAGATCGCGCCGCTGGCGCCAGTCACCGCCACCGCGATGCTGCGGCGGCCGCGCCGCTCGGCGGTTGGGGCCGTCACCGATCCGAAATCAATGGACATAAATGGCCGCGGCGGTAGACGCCAGATACAGGAGACCTACGTAGCCATTTAAGTCGAAGGCCCGCTTCACCTGGGAGAGATCATGCTCGCTGACCAGCGACTGCTCGTAGACCAGCAGCAGCGCCACGCCCGCGACCCCCGCCAGGTACACGGGACCGAGGTTCGCGACCGGACCGAGCGCCGTGAGGCAGATCACCGTGATCACATGCATCGCGCGCGAGATCAGCAGTGAACGCGCCACGCCGTAGCGCACCGGTATCGAGTGCAGCCCCTGCGTCCGGTCGAACGCGAGATCCTGGCAGGCATACAGCACGTCGAACCCGCCGACCCAGGTGCCAATCGCCAGTCCCAGCAGCCACGGCTCTGAGCCGCCGCGCCCGCCGGCCGCCAGCCATCCGCCAACCGGCGCGACCGCCATCGCCAGTCCGAGAAAGAGCTGGGTATACGTCGTGAAGCGCTTCGCCAGCGAGTACCAGAACACAATCACGAGCGCCACCGGCGACAACGCAAAACACACGGTGCCGAGCTTCCACGAGGCGAACACGAACACCACCCCAGACACCGCCACGAAGATCGCGGCTTCCGCGCGGGTCATCACGCCCCGCGGCAGCTCCCGCCCCGCGGTCCGCGGATTGAGTGCGTCCTGGGAGGCATCGGCGAGCCGGTTGAACCCCATCGCCGCGCTGCGCGCCGCCACCATCGCGACGACGATCCACCCAAAAGGCCAGGCGACCGACGCCGCCGTCCAGTGTCCGGCCCGATGGAGCGCCAGCAGTCCTCCGGTCAGCGCGAACGGCAGCGCAAACACCGAGTGGCTGAATCGAACGAATGAGGCGTATGTCCGCAGACGGTGCATGGTGATGTGTCGGTCAGCTGACGGCGGACACGACGGAAGAAACGCAACGGTCCGGCTACAGCCGGACACTACCGGGAGTTCTCCAGCTACAGCGGGGTCTCCAGCCACTCGATCGCATCGGGCTCAATCCCGCCAACGATGTATTCTTCCACATCCACGACGCTGGCGGGGAGGCGCACCGCGAGCAGGTCGGCGCGCTTACCCGGTTCGAGCGTCCCTAGATCCGGATCGAGCCCGAGCGCCTGGGCGCCTATCCGGGTCGCGCTCTCGAGCAGCCGCGCGGCGCCGACACTCGACACCGCACGCGCCGCCGCGATCTCCGCGAACATCTCGAGATTCGGCGCGCTGGCCAGACTGTCCGTACCGAACGTCACCCGCGCGCCGGAGGCATAGAAGGCGTCGAGCGGCGGGTCGCCGGCGCCGACCCAGCGGTTGCTTCGGGGGCAGCTGACGATGATGCAGCCTCGCGCGGCCAGCCGGGCAAGCGGGCCGCGCGAGAGCTGTGCGGCGTGGACCACGAGCAGCCCCGGCCGGAGGACGCCCAGTCGATCCAGGTACTCCGCCGGATCGCAGCGCGGCGCCGCCCACGCGTCGTTCCAGGCGGCGAGGTGTTTCAGGGTTTCGGCGATCGCACCCCCCGCCGTCATCAGGAATTCGATCTCCTCGCGAGATTCACCAAGGTGAACCGACGAGGGGAGGCCCTCGCGCGCGGTCACCTCGCCGATCGCCCGAAAGAGATCCGGCGAGACCGAGTAGGGCGCGTGGGGCGCGAGCCCCGCCTTCAGCGGCGGCCTGACCACCTGCCGGACCCGCAGGGCTCCCTCCTCCGCTCGCGCCTTCACGTCACTCGGACCGAAGCCAATCAGTTCGTGGAAGAGCACGCCAGGGACGCCAGCGTCATGCAGGACGTCCGCCGTGATCAGCGTGTTGCTGATATCGCCGAAAGCCACCGTCCCTGCCGCGCGCGCGCCGGCGAGGGCGGCGGCCGCAGCCTGGCGCTGCGCCTCCTCGGCAGGCGGACCGTTTCGCCGCAGCGCCATCAGCGCCCGGATCCACTGCCCCATCGAGTCCGACGGCGGCACACGCCCGGCCATCCATGACAGTTCGAGATGCGTATGCGTGTTGATCAGGCCGGGAAGGATTGCCCTGTCGTGGGGCGCCTCGAGCACGCGGGCGTCGGGGGGGCATCCGCGGCCGCGGCCGACCGCGACGATCCGGCCGTGTTCGACCGCGACCCAGCCGTCGCGGAGGGGCGGGCCGGTGATCGGGAGCACCCAGCGGGCTCGGTGCAGGATCACGGTTCGGCGCGACGCGCCTTCTTCTCGGCAGCGCTTCTCGCCGCGTACCGGCCGATCTCGGGCGCACGGGAATGGTCGCCCTCCGCGCGCGCGACCGCCAGCTCCAGCATGCGCGGCACACTGCGCTCGCGGAAGATGGGATCCCCCAGCAGCTCGTAATGCATGTTCCGGCGCTTCGCGAGGAAGCCCGCGTTCTCGATATTCCGCACGATTTCGATCTCGTCCATGCAGTAGCTGGCGCCCGCCGCTCGCACGACGTTCTCCTCGATCATCACGCTGCCCATGTCGTTGGCGCCAAAGGCCAGGCTCAGTTGTCCGACCTTGCCCCCCTGCGTCACCCATGACGCCTGCAGGTTGTCGAAATTGTCCAGCACCAGCCGTGCGATCGCGAGCGTCCGCAGGTAGTCCACCGCCGTGGCTTCGGCGCCCCCCAGCTCGGTGTGATCCGGCTGATAGCTCCAGGTGATGAAGGCGGTGAATCCGCCCATCTCGTCCTGCAATTCGCGCAGGCGAAAGAGATGCTCCAAGCGCTCGTCGACCGTCTCGACCGTGCCGTACATCATCGTCGCGGTGGTCCGCAGCCCGGCGCGATGCGCATGGCGCATGACGTCGAGCCATTCGTCCGCGGTCGCCTTGCCATAGCAGTTGAGCAGCCTGCGCACACGGTCAACCAGAATCTCAGCGCCTCCGCCGGGGATGCTGTCGAGCCCCGCCGTGATCAGGCGATCGATCACCGCCGGGACGGGCAGCCTCGACAACCGCGACAGGTGGATGACTTCGGGCGGCGACAGCGCGTGCAGCTTGAACGAGGGATCGCGCTGCTTGACCGATCGGAAGAGATCCTCGTACCACTCCAGCGGCAGATCCGGATTGTGCCCACCCTGCAGCAGCAGCTGGCCCCCGCCGAGCGCCTTGGTCTCGTCGATCTTCTTGAAGATCTCCTCGAACCCCAGGACATAGCCCTCGGCGGATCCGACGGTTCGGTAGAACGCGCAGAAGTTGCACCGCGCGATGCACACATTGGTGTAGTTGACGTTGCGGTCGATGATGTAGGTGACGACGCCGTCAGGATGCTTGCGCGTGCGGAGATCGTCCGCGAGGCGCCCCAGGAGCGCGGTCGGCGCGCGCAGGTACAACTCCAGCGCTTCGGCCCGATCGAGGCGGCCTCCACCCGTCACCTTCCGCGCGAGATCGTCAATCGTCATGTCGGATTGAGGGTAGTGTCCGCATTCTGGATCCTGGACCTAGTCTGTCCGTCAGCCTGTCCTTCCGCCTGAAGGCGGAGCCACGGGTGCCACTCTCATCGCAGCCCACCCTGTTCCATCCGCGAAGGCGGAAGCCGCGGGCGCCCTATCGACTGCGCGGACATGCACGATTTGCGTGCTCGTGGCTTCCGCCTTCAGGCGGAAGAACTCAGCCAGGAGTCCATCAGTAAAACATCGGCGGGCGGCCGTGCTCCACGAGCCCATGTTTGCCCGCCAGGTCATAGTACTTGCACAGCCCGGCGCGTTCGCGTTCGCCGACCAGGTACCGGATATTCTCCCTCAAATAGGCCCGGCAGCGCGCGGCACGGGCCGAGCCGCAATAGGCCTCCGCAATCTCGTCGCTCGCCGCGACGCCGGCGTCGCGGGCCGCAA
>JBDTSX010000484.1:0-4357 GCA_039930925.1 Acidobacteriota bacterium
CCCCGACATCACTGGCGCCGCTGAAACATCCTGATGATCGCGCGCCTCCGGCCGATCTCGCGCCTGAATCAACGCCTGCCGAAGCTGCACGTCCACAACCACAGGCACCTGGGTGAGCGAACGGGAACGTAGCCGTAGTAGCCATACCCGCCCCAACGCGAACCGCAGCTCCACAAGTACAGACACTTGGCCGATCGAACCCGAATGGATGAGAAGTAGGGAATGATAATCGGGGCTTCCGCAACGATCGTGACCCGGCTTTGGGAGGCCGTCTCATTGAGCGTGTCCCGCGGCGCAGAGCCGGCGGTGGGCTCGACCGGCCTCTCGAGCAGGAACGCAAACACGAGAGAGTATGGCGTTGCCGCACCGCTGCAGTCGCGGCACTCGAACTGCGATGTCCGTGCCGCCTGCAAGGCCGCCTGCTGAAGGAGCGGCGGCCCGCCCACGATCACCGCGGATTCGACGCCGCCGTCAGGCCGTACCGCAACCGTGATTTCAACGACACCCGAGACGCGTGCCGAGGCGGCTATCGGAGGATAGACTGGCTGCGTCAGCTTGACCGGCGCGACGGCCCCCTGCGGAGCGCCCGAGAGCAGCGACGCCCGTCCGGCCACCGCTGGAAGGCATACCGCTGCCGCCGTCAAGGCCACCGACAGAACGTGGCGATTCATGACCGGCGCATCGCCTGCTCCTTTCAGCCTGCCTCGCGATCGACAGGAGGAGAACACGAACGGGAGCTACGGACAGGATCCCAGCCGGCGCGCCTTGACAGTCCGCAGGTCCTTCTTCCCATCAGCCGTCGTCGTCGTCAGAGTTCCCTCGGAGGTGTCGCCATGGAACGTGGTGACGCTGTCGATGGTGCGGTCCCCGCAGGCCAGGGAATACTTCACGGTGTCCCCCTGAATAGCGTAGGACTTGATCGTGCATCGGCCCTTCGCGCTCTTTTCAGCGAATGCCCGGGCGGTCTTCGTATCCCCGTTCATTTCATTCGCCTTGTCAGGCGTGATGCACTGCTTCACGGATGTCGCCTCGCCGCTGCGCGACATGGTGAATTCCCACTGGCCGGCCGCCATCCGATCAGCGGGTGCGCCAACGACCGTGATTGAGGCAAGCAGAAGGCCGCACCCGGCGGCGGTCAGAAGGGTCCGCCTGGACGATGTTCGAGATGGCATGCTCCGAGGTTACATCGGATCGGATTGGCTCCCCGGCAGGATCTTCGCCCCGTGCGAAGGCCAGTTACCTGGCGCTGTTCGGCAACAGATGCTCGAATCTGACGCCCTGCTCGACGCCAGTTCCACGCTTCTGCACCATCACGCGGCCGCGCCACGGATGGGCGGAGAGCGGCGTGGCCGGTTCACCCCCGGCGGTTCGTCCGGTGGTCAGGTAGACGTCATCGATCAACCTGGCGTCGAGGAGCTGGCCGGCGAGGGTGCGTCCGCCGATGCAGGATACCCGCGCGATCCCGATCGATCGCAGCCGCTCGAAGGCCCGCGGCAGATCCTCGGGCCCGGCCATCAACACCGGCGTCACCCACGGCCGGGCCTGGATCGCCGTCCGCATCGCTTGCTCGCCGGCCGGGACGGTCAGGATCACGACCGGGATGTCTGGAAGGTTGAACAGCAGCGTATCGTCCAACTCGAGACCTCGAACAGTGGCGACGATCTGGACCGGGTGGCGCGCAAGCCCGAGCGATAGCCGGAGGTCAACCAGTTCCGGGTGCCAGACGGACAGGACGATCTCGCTGCCGCGGACGGTCTCGGCGCCAGCGAGCACGGCATCGGCGGCCACCCGCGAGAGACCTTCGTAGATCAGGTGCTGGTCGGTATTGCCGCCGCCCAGCAGTCCAGGATCACGGCCGCCCGTATTGCCAGCGGACGACTGGACGAACACCAGCGAACACGCCGGTCGATCCGGCGTTGCGGCAGGCGAGACGTAGAACGGACCGTCGAACAGCCGCTTCGACCAGGCGTTTCCGACGGCCAGCGCGTCTTCGTGGAGACCTTCGCGCTCGGTGAGGTACGGCGGCAAGGCCGCGGTCGTGGCCAGCCGTGTCTTCCGGCGCACAAGTCTGTCGAACCGCTCGACCCAATCGGGTGCTGGACGCATCACCTCACACGGTCTGTTTTGACACGCTAGTTCAGGACGAACAGGTACAGCCCGGCGGCGCCGTTGAACAGCAGGTGCTGTTTGCCGTCGAGCAGGAACGTCTCGGGCGGACTCGAGAGGCCGCCAATCTGGGAGTACCACAGCCCCTTTCCGGTGGCCGCCTCCCACGCCTCGACGTTCTGCCCGTTGCTCAGGAACAGCAGCCCGCCGGCGGTCGAGAGCAGTCCGGCGCTGCCGCCATTGAGCTCCTTCCGCCACGTGACCTTACCGGTCTTGTAGTCCACGGCGACCAGGTTCGTGCCCCACGACAGGTTCGCCCCGCCGGTGATGCCGCCGAGCCCCATCGACCCACGCGGATCGGGCTCCATCAGGTAGCTGATCCGGAGCGAGTTCTGTTCGTGAACGTAGAACAGTCCCGTCAGCGGAGAGAAGGTCGGCGGCGGGTAGTTCAGGACGTCGCCGTTGACCAGCGAGCCGGCGATGGTGGCGTCCTTGTTCGGATTGCGCTTCGGCTGTCCCTTCTCGTCGAGCCCCACCGCCCAGTTGTTGACGATCCCGAGCTTGCTCGTGACCAGATGTTCGCCGGTGGTGCGGTCGTTCACGAAGAAGTAGCCGTTGCGCGTCGCCGTCATCACCAGCTTGCGCATCCGTCCATTGAACGGCATGTCGACCAGCACCGGCGTCTGGGTGGAATCCCAATCGTGGGTGTCGTGCGGCGAGGTCTGGAAATACCAGACCATCTTGCCGGTGTCCACGTTCACCGCGAGCAGGCACGACGTGAACAGGTTGTCGCCATCGCCGCGGCCCTGCGTGTACGCCGGGGTCGGGTTCCCGGTGCCATAGATGTAGAGATGCGTCTCCGGATCGTAGGAGCCGGGGATCCACGTGGCGCCGTTGCCGTGCCGTGCCGCGTCCAGGCTGGCCCAGGTTTCGAGGCCGGGGTCGCCGGGATTCTGCGGGGTCGAATACAGGATCCACTGCAGCGCGCCGGTCCGCGGATCGAGCGACTTGAGAAACGCCGGCGCATCGAGATCGTTGCCGGTACCGACCAGGAGGTGGTCGCCAATCACCATCGGGGCGTTGGACGAGAAGTACTGCTGGTCGAACGGAGCGATCTCCTGTTTCCAGACCTCCTTGCCGGTCTTTGCATCGAGGCAGACCACCCAGTCGTCGTGGAACTCGAAATAGATGTAGTTGTGCCACATCCCCACCCCGCGAGTCCCGGTGCTGGTGCCGCCGCGGTACTTCCAGTAGTAGTGCCACAACGGCGTCCCATCACGCGCATCGATCGCGTAGACGTCGTTATTGGAGGCGCCATAGATCACGTCGTCCACGAACAGAATCCCGCCACCGAACCGAGCCTGGCCGCACTGGTTCACGTCGCCGGTGCCCAGGCCGCCGACGACAATCGGCGTCGGCGTGCCGGCCCCGCCGCCGCGGCCGCCGCCGGCAGGGGCAGCCGCCGCCCCCGCGGGACCGGTGCCGGCCGGCCCGCATCCGGTGGTGAGTGTGGAATTCAGCCATTTGAGACTGAGATTCTTCACTGTCGTGGTGTTGACGAGCTTCAACGCGCTGAAGCGCTTGCCGGTCAGGTCCCCGGAGTAGCTGGTCCACTGATCCGACAACGGCTTCATGATCGCGGCCGGATCGAGTCCGCCACTCTGCGCACCGAGGAGCGCGGGACCGACGAGCAGCGAGGTGACGAGCAGGAATTTTTTCATGGGTCGCGGCCTCTACTTGATCGTCGCCAGGTACGCGGTCACGTCGTGCATCCGCTTGTTGTCCGGGTCGTCGAGCTCGATCACCATCTTCTTGTGCGCCGCAGCGGGATCTTTGACCTCCACTTTGGGCATGCCGTTGGTACGGGCCATCGACTTGCGGGTGCCATCGGGGAGCGTCAGGACGACCAGGAAATCGTCCTTGCGCACCAGCGTGCCCTGCAGCTTCGAGCCGTCGGCCATCGTGACGGTGGCGGGACTTCCGGAGCCCCCGCTGCCTCGCCCGGCGCCGCCGAACCTGCCGCTCGAACCGGCGACCCACGCATTCTGGAGCGCGCGAACATCCTCGTATTTCGAACCGATCGCCTTGAGGTCTCCGGTCACCGAGTGACACGCCGCGCACGCGGTCGCGAAATACGCGGCGCCGGCTTTCGGATCGCCGACCAGGAGATTCAACTCGAGCCCCTCGGGATTTCGTCCGGGCGGACTCCCCTGCCCGCCGGTGGTGGCGAGGATGCTATGGATGTATTCCG
>JBDTSX010000485.1:0-4331 GCA_039930925.1 Acidobacteriota bacterium
TGCGCGCCCATGTCGCCGAGCGCGCCCTGGCCCCAGTCCACCCAGCCGCGCCAGTTGAACGGATGGTAAATCGGGTGATAGTCAACCGCCGGGGCAGCCCCGAGGAACAGATCCCACGAGAGGCCGTCGGGCACGGGGTAATTGCCCGAGAGCGCCCCTGCCAGCCGCGCCTCGACGCCGGCGCCGTTCCACGCCAGCGGCCGCTCCGGATTGGCCGGGAGGGGAGCGGGACGGGGGATGCCCTGCGGCCAGTAGCCGAGCGGCCGATTGGTCCAGACATGGACTTCGCGGACATCGCCGATCGTGCCCCCGGTGATGTACTCGTACCCGGTGCGCGCGCCGTCGGTCGAGTGCCCCTGGTTGCCCATCTGGGTGACGATCTTGGAATTGCCCTTCGCCTTTTGCGCGAGGTGGCGCGCTTCCTGGACCGACCAGCAGAGCGGCTTCTGGACGTAGACGTGCTTGCCGAGATCCATCGCCGCGGTGGCAATGGCGGCGTGCATGTGATCGGGAGTCGCGACGACGATGCCGTCGATGTCCTTCTGCTTGTCGAGCATCTCGCGGTAATCCTTGTACCGCGTCAGCTTGGGCAGCTGCTGATCGACGAAGCGCGTCATGTTCTCGGCGTTGTTGGTCGCCGGCCGCCGCGCATTGGCGTCCGTCTGGGCCTTCGACTGATTCTGGCGGCGCGGTCCGGCCGGCTGGGGGCCTCGTGCGCCGTCCGCCTTGAATCGGAGCAGGGACTTGTCGAGCAACCCGTAGTCGACATCGCAAATGGACACGATGTTCTGGCTCGTCAGCGCGCGGGCGTTACTGTAGCCCTGGCCGTTGATGCCGACAATCGCAAGGTTCACCGTGTCGCTCGGGGCCTGGAAACCGCGGCCGAGGACGTGGCGTGGCAGGATCGTGAACGCGGCCCCGGTCGCCGCTACGGTGGTGACGAACTTCCGCCGGGACACGCCGGCCGGTTCCACCGGAGGCGTGGTCGGTTCCTTATCGTTCTCGCTCATGATGGACCCCTTTCGAAGGATTATCAGCGCATGCACGTTCGCACGTCCGGCCCTTTCCGGTCAAGGCGGGGGTGCGGCGGAGGACACCCGGCCGGTGAATCCCGGACTGGCGTCAAAATCACTGGATCACGGTACGCTCACCGGACGGCCGGCGTCTTCGCACCGGGCCGAGCTTAAGAGATCAGCTGATGATAATCCTCAATCACGCTCCCTGAATCAGCATTGCGCATGAGGTATCTGGCAATTGCGATCGCCGCGCTGACGCTCTACCGCCCCACCGGCGTGGCGGGCGCGCGGTTGGCGTCTGAACCGGATCTGAAGACCGTCATGCGGCGCGCCGCGGACTACGCCCTGGACTATTACTCGCGGCTGAGCTCAATGGTGGCGGAGGAGCGCTACGTCCAGACGACGGGGCCGGACCTCTCGAGTCCGTCTGCCGTTTCGGGACGGCGCCAGGTCGAGCGGGAACGAACGCTGAAATCTGACTTCGCCGTCGTGCAGCTGCCTGGCGCGGACACCTGGATCGGGGTGCGTGATGTCCTCGAGGTGGACGGCGAAGTTGTCCCGGGAGAGCGGGGGCGCCTGCAGGCGCTGCTGGCCGATCCCCGCACGCCGCTGACGACGCGGATACGCCGACTGGCCGACGAGCAGACCAGGTACAACGTCGGCGACCTCTATCGCACCATCAACGTGCCGACGCTGGCACTCGAGTTCCTGCTGCCGGATCGCCAGCCGCGCTTCCGGTTCAAGCGCGCGCGCACGGCGGTGATCGGCGGCGTTCCGGTCTGGACGATAAGCTTCGAGGAGCGCCAGCGTCCCACGGTGATCCGGACGCCCGATGGCCGCGACGTCGTGTCCGCCGGCATGTTCTGGATCGACCCGCGGACCGGCGCCGTGCTGCGGAGCGAGCTCCGGCCGGGAGAGAACCGGGCGCGCCCGCTGCGGTCGATCATCCTGGTCAGCTACGCCCGCAACGATCGATTCGACATGCTGCTCCCGGATGACATGAACGAGCTGTACCTCACCGGACCGGGCCGGATTGAAGGGCACGCGACGTACAGCAATTTCAGGCGGTTCGAAACCGAGACGCATATCAGGTAGTGCGGGCTGGCGGCCGGGGTCCGGGGGCCGGGATCCGGGGTCCGCGATCCGTTCGGGGTCCGCATGGGGAGGTTGAATTCGCCCGAGCCCCGAGCCCCGAGCCCCGAGCCCGGCTACCCCCCGTCTACGCGACATGCAGCAGCGGCGTTGCCGCAGGCAGATGAACCCGGCGGCGCCGGCCATCGTGTTCACGGTAATCTCCGCCTCCGCGGCGTGGAGCGGCCATGGCGGGTGGTGGATGTCGAGGCGCAGCACGCCCGCGCGGCTCGCCAACCGGCCGGTATCGTCCCGCAAACTCCGCGGGCGGTGCGGACGACGACGTGCGGACGATTTTCCGCCTGAAGGCGGAAGGACCAGCAGCAGTGAATGACGATCAGCGAACCACGAAGAGCATGCGCGGGAACTCGAACTTGCCCGACACCGTGTCGATGATGTTGATCTGGCAGGTGTACAGGCCCGGCGTAAACGAATCGGCGGGGACCTCGAACTGGAAGAGCGCCGCGTGGCGGTCCGGCACGTCGATGCTGGTGCGCTCGACCACTGGCGTTTCGAACACCTTGACCTTGCCGCGGTAGAACGCCAGGCTGGTGCGGAGCTGCGGCGCGGCGCCGGCGGTCTGGCCCGGGTCGTAGACCTCGTAATAGAAGAACAGCTTCTGATCCTTGCCGACCACGTGGGTCAGGTTCGGGATGAGCTGCACGCCGTCGCGGACGAGCGGGTTGTCGGTCTTGCCCTTTGCCGCCGGCTGCAGCTGCGTGCTGAGCACGACCGAGCTCACCTTCATCGCCGATTGCTTCAGTTCGGGGACGACGATCGGGGCCTCGAACGAGCCGATGCGGCCGGTGGTGTTTTCCCGCACGACAACTTTCACCGAGAAGCGTCCCGGCGGCAGCGTGACGCCGGACTGATACAGCACCTGCTTGCCGGCGAGGGTGGTCCCCGTGCCCGGGGGGAGCTTCAGGGTTTCGCGGAAGCGTCCGACCGGGAAATTCCGCTCGTCGCGGACCATTCCGAGCACGTCCAGCGAGACCGGATCCTTGTCGTTGGCCACCGGCACCTGGGAGCCAGGCACGGTGAGCGCGACCGGGACGTAATACTTGTCGGCGGACAGCCGGAACCATCCACCGGTCACCATCACCGGGAGGTCGGTCGCGGACACCGCCGCGAACATCTGTTCGTCGAGCTGCGCTTCGCGATCGGTGCGGTTGGTGTGGGTGAAGTCGCGGTCGGCGTAGTAGCCGGCCCGCGCCTCGACCCGATAGTCGCCCCGTTTCAGCCGCACCTGGATGCGGCGGAACCGGCCGTCCTTCGTCGCATTGCTGCTGCTGTAGCCGAGGATGTAGTAGGCGGACATGTCACGCTGCACGCGCGCGAAGGCCTCGCCGAAGTCGTTCGAGTCGGTGAAGGCGCGGCCGCCGGTGTCGCCGGCGAGCGACGTCAGCGTGTCCTGCGACGAGGCGAGCTGGGCGAACTGCTGCGCGACGCCGCGCCCCGAGAACAGGGCCGTGCCGCGGCCGCTCGCCTGCCGCGCGTCGCCGCCGGGCACGATCGCCTGCAGGCCGCGGGTGTCGATCGGATAGATTGCCACATTGGCGCGCACCGCCGCGTTGATCGCCGAGCGCAGCTCGACCTGGTTGTCCTGGCCGCTGCGCTGCATCCCGGCGCTGAAGTAGAGGATCGCCTTCTTCTGCTCGATCGGCTGCAGCGCTTCCGCGAGCGTCCGCAGCGCCCGCAGCCGCACGTCGTTGTTGAACATGTCGAGCTCGGCCGCCTCGGTGCTGGCGGTCTGGTCGTCGGCGGCGGCCGCCTCGTCGGTCGCGACCGTGGACGCCACGGCGGTGTCGGTGGCGGTGCCTTCGGTGACCGCGAGCCTGCCGAGCGCGGCCGACACCGCGGCGCGGTCGGCGGTGAAGTCGGTGAGCACATTGAGGGTGGAGCCGATGGTGGCGACCGCCACCAGGTCCGCGGCGGTCATCTGGCCGTCCACGTAGTTCTTCGCCGCGTCCACGGCGCGCTGCACATCCTCGGGCTGCATCGAGCTGACGTCGAAGAGCAGCGTGATCAGCCGCCGCCCGGCGAACATGTCGGCGGTCATCGGACCCGCGGCGCTGGCGGCGGCCGGTCGCGCCGCCGCGCCGGCGCTCTCCGCCATCTTCGTTTCGACGCCGGCGAGCAGCGCCGCCGTCTGCAGTGCCCGACGCGGCTGGGCGCTGACCTCCT
>JBDTSX010000486.1:0-4304 GCA_039930925.1 Acidobacteriota bacterium
GGACCGCATCGCCGCAGGCGCATCGGGCAGGACGCGGAATGCGAAACGTCCCGCCGCGCGCAGCTCCGATACGAGCTCGCGCAGGCCGTCGATACTGTCGATTGACGCGTAGTCCTTGCCGATGGTCTGCGCCGTGGGCGCGAACTCCATCACCAGCGTGCGGAAGCCGAGCCGGGTGAACAGCTCGAAGCAGCGCTCCCGTGACACGCCGCGATAGCGCAGGTCCTCGGCGACGAACTCCACCGGCACGTTGGTCCGGATCGTCGCCAGCGCACGGCTCTGCCGCGCGTCGTCGGCATGGGCCAGCAGTCCCTCGCGATACCGCTTGTGGGAGATGTCGGCCGCGTGCGCCAGGAGCTCCTCGAGCGAGCCGTATTTCGCGATCAGATCGCGCGCTCCCTTCTCGCCGATGCCGGGAACGCCCTTGATGTTGTCGATGGCATCGCCCATCAGCGCGAGCACGTCAACCACCTGATGCGGGGCCACGCCGAATTTGTCCTTGACCGCCGCCGCGTCGTACCAGGTGCCCTCTTCCTTCGGGTTGTAGACGGTGATGCCCTCCTGGACCAGCTGATAGAAGTCCTTGTCGCCGGTCACGATCGCCACCTCGAACCCCGCGGCCGCCGCCTGTGCGGTCAGCGTTCCGATGACGTCGTCCGCCTCGAAGCGTTCGTAGGTGAGGATCGGCACGCCGATCGCTTCGCACGCCTCGTGCACCCAGGGGATCTGCTCCGCCAGGTCCGGCGGCATCGGGGCGCGGTTGGCCTTGTAGTCGGTCGTCATCTCGGACCTGAAGGTGGGGCCGGGCAGGTCGAACGACGCGGCGATGAAGTGCGGCTGGTGATCCTGGATCAGCTTCCGCAGCAGGGTCACGAAGATGTAGACCGCGTGGGTCGAATGGCCGCCGGGGCCGGTCAGTCCCGAGCCACGCATCGCGTGATACGCCCGGTACATCTGTGAACTGCCGTCGATGAGAAATAGGCGCTGGGACATTCAGGGACAACGCATGTGTCCCGTGCGCAGGCTCGCTGCCGAGCGGCGGGATGACGTGGATATTCAGTATATCATTCGGGGAATGTCGTCATCTGCGCGGGCGGTGCTGCTGACCGTCGTCGTGTTGGCCGCCACCGCCGGCTGCACCGGAGGGATTTTCGGAAAGCAGTACGAGTACGAAGAGGATCTCTCGCTCGGCATCGACGGATCCGCCACCCTCGTGATCAATGCCTCGATCGCCGCGCTCGTGGCCCTGCGCGGGCTCGATCTCGACCAGTCTCCATCGGCCGGCGTGGACCGCGACAAAATCCGCTCGGCCTACGAGTCGCCGGTGAGCCGCGTCACGCGTGTCAGCCCGCCGTGGCGGCGTGCCGGCCGCCGCTTCGTCCAGATCCGTCTCGAGATCCCGGACATCCGCAAGTTGAACGAAGCGGCGCCGCTGTCCTGGTCACGCTACGAGTTCGGTGCGCAGAACGGCCACCACGTCTTCGAGCAGAAAGTCGGCGCTTCGGCGCTGCGTGCCGGGACGCTCCAGAACGTCGGCTGGAACGGTTCCGAGATCGTGGCGTTCCGCCTGCACCTGCCGAGCCGAATCATCTGGCACAACTCGCGCGATCTCGTGACCAATCAGCCCAGGCAGACCGGCCGTGGCAACATTCTCGGTTGGGAGCAGCACCTCACGGACCGGCTCGACGGTACGCCGCTCGACATCCGGGTCGAGATGGACAGCCAGTCGATCCTGCATCGGACGTTGTGGCTGTTCGCGGGCGCCTTTCTGGCCGCGGTCGCGCTCCTCGCGCTCGCGATCTGGCTGACGGTCCGACAAGGAGCCGCCGAAGCGGCTAGGCCGGTCCCTTGAGGTCGAGGGTTTTCTGCTCGCTCTCCTCGACCTTGGCGCGCGTGGCGCGCTCCTTCATCTGATCGAGAAACGCCGGGTCGAACCATTCCCCCGGTTCGACGTCGTCCACCGCAACCACCAGGTAGTCGCCCGGTGGCATCGAGGCGAGCGTGTATCCGCCCGACGGGTTGGTTCTCGCGGTCAGGATGTGCCGGGACTGCGGCAGCCAGAGCTTTTCATCCGTGGGGAATGCAATGACTGTGATGCCGGCCGCTCCCGCGCCGCGGCCATCGCGGACGGTGCCGATCATCGCGGCAATCTTGTCGGTGAAGATGACGTTGATCCCGCTGATCGCGTCCCCTTTCACTTCGATCGGCTGATCGGTCACGTCTTGACCGTCGATGTACACCGCTTTCATCATCCAGCCGGTCGGGGCGCTGGCTCGGAGGACGTACTGACCGGCCATCACGTCGGTCAGGGTGAACTGGCCCGCGTCCGTTTCGGTCGGCCTGCCCATCCTCGGCGTCGACGCGGCCGCGCAGATCGGCGACGCATTGACGCGAAATCCGGTGAAGGTGCGTGGCGCCGTCTGTCCGGAGGCCTCGAGGGTCATGGTGCCGCTCAACACCACTCCGGGCGCGGGCACGAGCGCCACGTTGACCTCTTCGCCAGTGACGACCAACGGCTGCATCGCCGTCCTGGCGCCGCCGTTGGGCCCCCCGTCGGTCCGCGCGATGATCGTGTACTTCCCGGGCGTCACGTTGGGAATCGAAAAGGAGCCGTCCTGCCTGATTCCTCCGCGCATCCCGCCGCCAGGCCCCCCGCCGCGGCCGATTCCGCCGGCGTCGGGCCTGAGCTCGACCATGCCCGTGCCGCCGGCGACGACCCCCTTCACCGTGGCGAGCGGGACGATCTGCAGCTGGAAATCGAGCCCGGTGAGCTCCTGCGAGGCGGCGAGCCGGACCCGCGTGGCCTCGGCCGTCGTGATGACGCCGGGATAGTAGGTTGCCGCGTAGCCGCTGCTCTCCGGCGGCTGATCGACACGACCCTGCGGACCGATGAACTGGCGGATCTGATCGAGACCGCCGGCGGACGCGCTGACGAAATAATCGCCGGGAGGCAATCCGAAGATGCGGAACTGGCCGCGGTCGTCTGACTGATCCGCGCCGCCCGGCATCAGTTGTCTCTCTCCGCGGACGTACTGCTGGCGCAGCACGGTGACCATCGCGCGCGCGAGCGGTTCACCATCCTCGTCGAGAACGCGCCCGGTGACGACGCCGCCGCGCGACAGCTTGAGGTCGATCCCGCCGAGCTGCTGACCGTCCAGAAGATCGACCGGCGTGCCCGGGGTCAGCGCCCGGCGTTGCCCGAACGTGCCGTCCACGAATCCCGTTCTGGTGGCGCTGATGGTGTATGCGCCGGCCGCCAGCCCGGCGATCCGGTAGCGGCCCTGCTCGTCGGTCGTTGCCCCCTGCGGACGTCCCGCCCCCGAGACGATCACCCGGGCGCGCTTGAGGGCGCGGCCCGTATCAGCGGCCACGACCTTGCCCGTGATCACTCCCGTGCCCACGGCAACCGCAACGTCGCGCTGCGGCCCCTGTCGCCCGCCGCCGGCCCCGCGTCGTCCTCCGCCGGGCGGCTGCCCCTGACGCTGGCCGCCGGGCGGTCCTTGTCCCTGCGGCGTCGGCGTTCCCTGCGCGTCGAGGCTGGCGCCGAAACCGAGCGCCGCGCCGACGAGAATCACAACGGCGAGGTGGTTGACGGGACGCAGCATCGAGAGTCTCCAGGCCTGTTACCCGCGGAAATCCTGCTCGGCAGTCTAGCGCAGCGGCCCCCCGGGCACTCGTGACGTAAGCGTGATTTTGTGTGGCAACGTGCGGGTCGGAACCGGGGGCCCGGTCGGTGCGGAGCGGCAAGGCGGTCCGGAAGATCACGAGCTGGCCCGATCGCGGTGTGCGGTCGGACCAGCTCGTCGCGGTCATTCGCTCTGGACTTCGGCGTCGGTCTTGAGCGCGTTGGTCACCGAGAGTTCACCGTTGCCGGTGGCCAGCGATCGCGCGAGCATCCGCTCGACGTTGCTGTTGACGACTCCGGCGAGGGTCACATGTCCGCCGTCCACGATGATGTGGATGGGCGGGTTCGCCATCGCGGCATACTGCCAGAACGATGGATTGCGGTAAATGGCGCGGGCGATCCTGTAGCGCAGCTGGTCGTCGTACTGCGACACCCGCAGGACGGCGATGTCGCTGCGCAGGTTGCGCACGCCGTCGATCTTGCCGATGCGCTTCTCGAGATCGTCTTTCTTGTAGGGCATGGTGACGCGGCCGGTGAGGACGACCGCGCCGTTCTCGACCGATGCGTTGATGTCGTCGAAGATCGTGAGACGCGAGTATCCGACGAGTGACTTGCCGATCTCGTCCGCGAGCTTGACGTCCCGCCTGTCCTGCGCGAGCGCGGCGTTCGAGATCGAGAG
>JBDTSX010000487.1:0-4304 GCA_039930925.1 Acidobacteriota bacterium
TCGCGATCACGAAGGGACTAGGATCGCCCTCGCGTAGAGGGCGCATCCGGTCCGCGGACAGGGCAGAAGCCCACCTGACAGTTCTCATCTCGCGAACCTTCTTTCAGCCCGATGTGCGGACACGGGCGCTGCGATGAAAGGAGGTCGCCATGCCGACCGATACCACCGGGTCACCTCGTCCTCTTCCCGATCGTCCAAATCTCCGTCATCTGAAAGCGCAGGCCAGGGACCTGCGGCTCGCGGGCGCAGCCACGTCGGTCACGGACGCGCAGTTTCAGATCGCCCGCCGCTACGGGTTCGCGAGCTGGCCAAAGCTCAAGGCGCATGTCGAGTCCGTCGGGACGGACGCCACCTGCACCAAACCGCTGACCGCAGGCGCGCTGGTCTCCGAAATCACCACCTTCCTGGCGGGACAGGATCTGCTCACGCTGGCGGAGATCGAGCACGCCCTGGGGCGTGAGCTCGAGGCCGCCGGTCCGGCCGCCCTGGTGCAGCTCCACGAGAAGCTGATCGCGGGAACGGACTGGGACTTCTATCCGGCCGATCCGGTCGCGAAGCGGGTCCACCGCGTGCTTGCCGACCGGCTGCTCGAGCCCGGCTCCGCTCTCTCGGGCATCGAGCACGTACGGGCCGTGGCGGGGCGGACGGTGGTGATGGTCGCGAATCATCTGTCGTACGCGGACGCCAATCTGCTCGAGCTCCTGCTGCAGCGGTCCGGAGGCGGCGCACTGGCCGACCGGCTGACCGCGATTGCCGGCCCCAAGGTGTATTCGAGCCGGAAACGGCGCTTCTCGAGCCTGTGCTTCGGTACCATCAGGACACCCCAGAGCCGCGCGCTCTCGACCGGCGACGTCCCGATGTCCCCTCGTGACCTGGCGCGCGCGGCACGCCGCTCGATTGACGTCGCGCGGGCGCGATTGCGCGCCGGCGACGTCCTGCTGGTGTTTGCGGAAGGCACGCGGAGCCGCACCAAGGAGATGCAGCCGGTGCTGGCGGGGGTGGCGAGATACCTGGACGATCCCGAGGCCTGGGTGCTGCCGGTCGGGATCGTCGGCACCGACGCCATGTTCCCGATTGGCGAGGACGGCCTGCACCGGGTCCGGATCGACATTCGCATCGGCGCCCCGATTCAGGGACGCACTCTCCGGCAGCACGCGGGCGCCGACCGGCGGCTGATGATGGACGCGGCCGGCCTCGGGATTGCCGACCTTCTTCCCGCCGAATACCGGGGCTACTACGGCGACAGGGCCATTGACCTGAGCGCCGCGCGGCGCGTCCTCTCCGGCGCCCGATCGACAGGGACACTCAATCGGGACACTCAAGGTTGAGTGTCCCCGTCCCTGGCGCGACAGGGTAGAATCAGGGCCGCGCACCTGTACGTTCCAGCTTCACCGATCAGGCACACGAACCGCGGCCGCGGGCACGGCCTGCAAAAGCCGTTGCCGTGATGCCCCAACCGTTCGAGCCGCGCCGCCGTCTGATAACCGGAGGCTGGTTGAGTCCCAGATCTATTCACGGCCGGCGACTGGCGGTGCTGGTGATCTGCGCCAGCGCCGCCGCCCTGCTGTACGCTCGCCCCCTCGCTGCCACGCGCCAATCCGCGAATGGCGGACGGCAAGCGACGTTCACCGTCGCCCGGCGGGACTTCGTGCGCGCGATCCGGCTGAGCGGCACGGTCGAAGCGGTGGAATCCACGACCATCGCGGCCCCCAGGCTCTCCGGCCCAAGCTCGAACTCCCTGATCATCACCAGGCTGGTCCGGCCGGGCAGCACCGTCGCCGCCGGCGACCTGATCGTCGAATTCGATCGACAGGACCAGATCAAGAACGCGCTCGACCGGCGCGCCGAGCTGCAGGACCTCGACCAGCAGATTGCCAAGCGCGAAGCGCAGGAGCGGGCGGCGCGCGCGCACGACCAGAGCGAGATCACGGTTGCGGAAAGCAGCATCGGGCGCGCCGAGCTCGAGATGCTCAAGAACGAGATGCTGCCGAAAATCAACGCGGAGAAGAACACCCAGGCGCTCGAGCAGGCGAAAGCGACGCTGCAGCAGCTCAAGGCGACCTACGAGCTCAAGCGCCGCGCCGCCGACGCCGATATCCGGATCCTCCAGATCCGCCGCGACCGCGCCGACAACGCCTCCCGGCAGGCGTCCGGCAACGCCGACCGGATGGCGATTCATGCGCCGATCGGCGGCATGGCAGTCGTGAAGACGATGTGGAAGGGCAACAGCATGGCGGACGTGCAGGAAGGGGAAGAGGTGCGCGCCGGCGTCCCGGTAGTCGACATCGTCAATCCCCGATCGATGCGCGTGCGCGCCCGGGTCAACCAGGTGGACGTCAACGGGCTGCGCACCGGGCAGCCGGTGCGGGTCGGTCTCGACGCGTACCCGGCGCTCTTCTTCGATGGCCGGGTGGGGCAGATTTCGCCGCTCGGCGTCATCTCGTCGCTGTCGCCAAAGGTGCGCTCGTTCATCGTGCTCGTCGATGTGGACGGCGCCGACCCGAACCTGATGCCCGATCTGTCGGCGTCGCTCGACGTCACGCTCGAGCGGACACCGCGGGCGATCGTCGTTCCCCGCGACGCGCTTCGGGTGGACGGAGACCGCACCATCGTTCGCGTGCAGCGCGGGAACAGCTTCGAGGACCGGGTCGTCACGGTCCGCGCGCTCAACGCGCACGAGGCGATGCTGGCGTCCGGCCTCGACGAGGGAGCCGTGATTGCGCGCAACGTGCTGTCCTCGAGCGGACGGTCGCGATGACGCCGCGCCTCCCGCCACGGCTCCAGCGGCCGCGGACCATCGCCGTCATTATCGCCACCACGGCGATCGTGGCGGCCGGCGCGTTTGCCGCGACGCGGCGCTCGAGCGCGCCGGACCTGCCCACCGCCCTCGTCACCAAAGGCACCTTCGTGGACACGCTCGAGATCCGCGGCGAGATACGGCCGTTGAAATCGATTGTCCTCTCGTCCCCGATGCAGTCCGGCGAGCTGCAGATCCTGAAGCTCGCCAAGTCAGGGACGATGGTCAAGTCGGGGGAGGTTTTGGTGGAGTTCGATCCGTCGACGCTGAACCGCACGATCCAGGAGAAGCAGTCGGAACTGAAGCAGACCGACGCCGAAATCGAGCAGGCGCAGGCGCAGACCCGGCTGGCCAGCGAGCAGAACACGACCGCGTCGATGAAGGCCGAATACGATATCGCGCGCGCCAAGCTCGACGTCAGTAAAGGGGACACGGTCTCCCGCGTCGAGAACGAGCAGGCGAAACTGGCGGTGGTGGACGCGCAGCAGCGTGAGCGGGAGCTGCAGGTCAAGGTCAAGTCCGACCTGACCGCGGCGGAGTCGGACGTCTCGGCGAAGCGGCGCAAGCGCGACAAGGCCGTGTTCGATCTGCAGCGCGCCGAGCAGGGGCTGCGCAATCTTCAGCTCAGGGCGCCGGCGGCCGGGATGGTCAACATCCTGCCGAACTTCCGTTCGGGCAGCCCGTTCGGCGGACAGCAGGAATTCCAGGAAGGGGACCGCGCCTGGGCCGGCGCCGCGATCCTCGAACTGCCCGATCTCTCGACGGTGCATCTCGAGGCGCGGCTGGACGAATCGGATCGCGGGCGGCTGGAACCGAAGCAGGACGCGACCGTGCGGATCGAGGCGATCCCGGGGACCGACTTCCAGGCGCGGCTTGACAGCATCTCGGTGCTGGCCAAGGTGGACTTCTCGTCGGGCTGGCCGCCGGCGAAAAACTTCGACCTCAATCTGGTCTTCGTGGACGTCGACTCGCGCATGCGTCCCGGGATGACGGCGGTCGCCAGAATCGCGACCGAGCGTGTGCCGGACGTGCTGCTCGCACCCGCCGAGGCCATTTTCCAGCGCGACGGCGCACCGGTCGTCTACAAGCTCGATGGCTCGCTGTTCACCGAGACGCCGGTGACGATCCGGAAGCGCGGCAAGGAGCAGGCGATCGTCGACCAGGGCGTCGCCGCCGGCGATCGCATCGCCACGCGCCGCCCGGCGCCCGAGATGATCAGGAGGGGAAAATGACCCGTCGGATCGCCCTGCCGTTGATCGCGCTCGGCCTCCTCGCCGCGGCCGGCGCCGCCGCCGTGGCCGTACCCGCGCTTCCCGCGCGCGGCAACGCCGTGCCGACGGCTCGCGTGATCAAGGGGCCCCTCAAACTCACGGTGCATGCGACCGGCGAGCTGCGCGCCGGCCGCACGGTGACGCTCGTGACCCCTGCCGTCGGCGGGATGCTCCGCATCGTCACGCTGATCCCCACCGGCGTCGCCCTCAAGGCCGGCGACACGGTCGTGGAATTC
>JBDTSX010000488.1:0-4266 GCA_039930925.1 Acidobacteriota bacterium
CCTCTGGAACCTGTATGGTCCGACCGAGACGACGATCTGGTCCACGATCGAGCGGATCACCGCGGGCGCGAGCGCGGTCGCGATCGGCCGGCCAATCGGTAACACGCAGGCCCACGTGCTGGACGCCGCCGGGCAGCCCGTGCCGGTCGGCGTGCTGGGCGAGTTGTATCTTGGCGGCGTCGGTCTGGCGCACGGGTATCTCGGGCAGCCGTCGCTGACCGCGGAAAAGTTCGTTCCCGATCCCTGGAACGGCACGCCGGGGGCGCGACTGTATCGAACCGGTGACGTCGCCCGGTATCTGGCGGACGGCCGGCTCGAGTGCCTGGGCCGGCTCGATCACCAGGTGAAGGTGCGCGGCTTCCGGATCGAGCTCGGCGAAATCGAAGCGGCGTTGATGGCGCAGCCGGCGATCCGCGCCGCCGTGGTGGCGGTGCATCCTGATGCGGCCGGCGACAAGCGCCTCGTCGCCTACATCGTCGCGGAAGGCGGGGCCCCAACCGCGAGTGACCTGCGCCGATCGCTGAAGACCCGGCTCCCCGATTACATGATCCCGTCGTTCTTCGTCGAGCTCGATCGGCTGCCGCTGACCGAGAACCGGAAGGTCGATCGGCTCGCGCTGCCCCAGACGTTCGGGCCCCCGGCTTCCGGCGATCGGCATGTCCCTCCTTCCACGCCGACCGAAAAGCAGATCGCGGGCATCTGGGAAGAGGTGCTGGGCATCGAGCGGGTCAGCGTGGACGCGAACTTTTTCGACGTCGGCGGGCACTCGCTGCTGGCGATGAAGGTGATCGCGCGGGTCGAATCCGCGATCGGCCTCCGCCTCAACCCGCGCGTGCTGATGCTCGACACGCTCCAGCAGATGGCGGCCGCGTGCGACCGGCAGCGGGGCGGACTCTCGGGCGAGCGCGCGCTCGAATCACGGCCGATGGCCGGAGCCGTCTGACGCGCCGTGCTGCCGCTCTATTTCGGGACGTCCACCGCGCGCCTCTTCGGCGTCTACCATCCGGCACAGAGCGCGCCGGTCAGGACCTGCGGCGTGGTGCTGTGCGCTCCGGGAGGGCACGAGTACCTCCGCGCGCATCGCGCGCTGCGGCAGCTGGCGATGATCCTGAGCGGCGCCGGATTTCACGTGCTCCGGTTCGACTATTTCGGCAGCGGCGATTCGGCGGGGGAGGCGGAAGACGGGGGCGTCGCGCGATGGATCGCCGACATCGGGACGGCGATCGAGGAACTGAAGGACACCGCCGACGTGCCGCGCGTGGCCCTGGTCGGCCTGCGCCTGGGCGCGACACTCGCGGCCCGAGTGTCCGAGGACCGGACCGATATCGACAGCCTGCTGCTCTGGGATCCGGTGATCAGCGGCCGCACGTATCTCCAGGACCTGCGCCGCCTGCAGCAGCGCTGGCTGCGCGACCGCCCAGGCTCACGGTGGTTCGCATTCAGCCCGGCCGTGACGGAGGTGATCGGGTTTCCGGTCACCCCGACGATGCGCGCCGAGCTTGCGCAGCTCGATCTCCAGGCGCTTCGCCGCACCTCCCTGCGCCGGATCGTTGTCGCGGCATCGGACAACGAGGGAGCGGGACGAGACTGGATCCTGGAGCCGGGGATGGCGCTGCCGCCCGAGATCGCCTTGCCCGATCGCCCGGTCGGCGATTGGCATCGGCCGGAGCTGGTGCACACCGCCCTGCTGATGCCCCGCGTGGTGGAGCGGGTCGCACGCCTGATGCAGGAGCACGTCCGATGACCGAGCGAGCTGTCTCGATCGGCGCGGACCGTGGCCTGGTGGGCATCCTCTCCGAGCCGGAGGACGCGGCGAGTGGCCGCCGCCCGGCGGTGATCATGCTGAACGCGGGATTGATCCATCGGGTCGGCCCGAATCGGCTGCACGTGCGCCTCGCCCGTCGTCTCGAGGCCGCCGGATTCGTGGCCGTTCGTCTGGACCTTTCTGGGCGGGGGGACAGCGAGCCGCGGCGCGACGGGCTGTCGTTCGTCGAGAGCGGGATGCTCGAGACCGCGGAGACGATGACCTACCTCGAGTCCACCAAGGGCATCCGGCGCTTCGTGCTGGTCGGCATCTGCTCCGGCGCCTTCACCGCCGGCCAGGTGGCCTACGGGGATCATCGCGTGGTTGGCGCGGTCATCATCGAGGGAGCGGCGTTTCCTACGAGGCGGTTCTTCGTGCGCTACTACGGGAAGCGGCTGTTCCGCAAGACGACCTGGCTGAACACGGTCACCGGCGCGAATGGGGTCGGTCGCCGCATCCGCGGGATGCTCGGCAGACCGATTGCCGTACCCGCGCAGGGTGACATGATGGATGGTCTGGCGATTCCTGAGCTCTCTCAGGCGGTGACGGCCGTCGTGCTCCAGCAGATGGCGGATCGGCCGGTCGATCTGCTGACGATGTTTTCCGGCAGTACCAAGGAGTACAACTACGAAGGGCAGCTTCGCGCAGCATTTCCAACCGTGGATTTCCGGGGCCGCCTCGACGAGGCCTACTACCCGCGCGCGGATCACACGTTCACTCGGCTTCGCGAGCAGGAGGCACTCGTGAACCGCATTCTCGCCTGGATGAAGGTCAAGTTCGCGGAGCCGGTCTACCCCGACCAGTACTCCGACGAACTCGTCGCCGCGTCGACGCCCGAGGACCTGCTCTTATGACCGGCGCTGCACTCGAAGCGGTGCGCTCGGTGCCGGTGGCCGCGATGGGGGCCCCGGCGGTCTCGGTGCGCGGCCTCTCGAAGGCGTTCGCCAGCCGGCGCGCGGTCAAGGACCTCTTCCTTCACCCGTTCCGCTCGGAGCGGGTCAAGGCGCTGAGCGACGTCACCTTCAACATCGCAAACGGCGAGTTCTTCGGGCTGCTCGGCCCCAACGGCGCGGGCAAGACGACCCTCTTCAAGATCCTCGCGACGCTGATCACGCCCGACACCGGGCAGGTGAGCGTGAACGGCTTCGACGCGGTGCGGGAAGCGGCGGCGGTCCGCCGCATCATGACTCCGGTCATCGCCGACGAGCGGAGCCTGCGGTGGCGCCTGTCGGCGTACGAGAACGTCCGGCTGTTCGCCGTTCTGTATGGGTTGCCGCCTGCACTGGTCAAGTCCCGCAGCGAGGAAGTGCTGGCGGTGGTCGGCCTGCAGGATACCGGCCGCAAGCTGGTCGGACAGTTTTCATCGGGGATGAAGCAGCGCGTGATGATTGCGCGGGCGCTCCTGCCGCGACCCCGGATCCTGCTGCTCGACGAGCCGACGCGCGGCCTGGACCCGTTGTCCGCCCGCGAGCTGCGGAAATTCCTCCGCGAGGTCGTCTGCGGCCAGCAGGGCTGCACGATCCTGCTCGCCACGCACAATACCGAGGAAGCATTCGATCTGTGCGACCGCGTCGCGGTCATGAACAAGGGACGCATTCTGGTGACCGGACCGACCGCCGACCTGGTCGCCGAATACGGCGACGATCGATATCGCGTGTTCACCAGGACGCCCGCGCACCCGGCCTTCCGCCTTGCGGCGCCGTCGGGGAGCGAGCCCACGATCGGCAGCGTCGATGCCGATGGGTGGACATCGGTCGAATTGAGCCTGCCTGGCGGGGGCGAGTCCGCCGAGCGGGTGTTGCGGCAGCTGGTGCTGCAGGACGTGTCGATAAGCCGATTCGAGCGGGTGCCGCTGTCGCTGGCCGATTTGATCGGGCGGGTCCTGCACCGTGAAGGGGAGGCCGAGCGTGCGTAAGGTGGCGGCGCTGGTACGGGCCAGCTGGCTGCATGTCCTCAGCTACCGGCTGCAGATGGTGTTTACGCTGTTCGCCCTGGTAGTCGCCGTCGTGCCGGTCTATTTCGTGAGCAATGCGCTGCAGCCGATGATGGCGCAGTCGATTCGCGAGCAGGGCAGCCAGTACTTCGCGTTCCTGATCGTCGGCATGGTGACGTTCAACTTCATCGCCACCGCGGTCGGGGCGTTGCACTCGTCGTTGAGCTCGGACATTTCCACCGGCGCGCTCGAAGCGGTGCTGAGCACGCCGACACCCTTGCCGGTGCTGATGCTGGGCATGATCGGGCAGGCGTTCACGCACACCGCCTTCCGGTCGGCGGTGCTGCTGCTGGCTGCCTGGGCGCTCGGCGCCCAGCTGGTCTGGAGCTCCGCTCTGGTGTCACTCGCGATCCTCGCGTTGCTCGTGGTCGCCTACACCGCCCTGGGCATTTTCGCCGCGTCGCTGGTGCTCGCGTTCAAGACCACCGGTCCGGTGCCGGGTGGGATCCTGGCGGTTTCGGCGCTGCTC
>JBDTSX010000489.1:0-4258 GCA_039930925.1 Acidobacteriota bacterium
TCAACGTCAACGATTCGGTGACCAAGAGCAAGTTCGACAACATCTACGGCTGCCGCCACTCGGTCATCGACGGCCTCAATCGCGCCACCGACGTCATGCTCGGCGGCAAGGTCGCGGTGGTGTTCGGCTTCGGTGAAGTCGGGAAGGGCTGCGCGCAGGCGCTCCGCGGACAAGGCTGCCGCGTCATCGTCACCGAAATCGATCCGATCTGCGCGCTGCAGGCGGCGATGGAAGGCTACGAGGTCAACACCATCGAGAACGTGGTCGCGACCGCCGACATCTTCGTCACCGCCACCGGCAACCTCAACATCATCACCGCCGAGCACATGGCGCGGATGAAGGACAAGGCGATCGTCGGGAACATCGGCCACTTCGACAACGAGATCGACATGGCCGGGCTGAAGAAGGTGAAGGGCCTCGAGCGGATCAACATCAAGCCGCAGTACGACGAGTTCCGCTTCCCGGACGGACACAGCGTGATGGTGCTCGCCGAGGGCCGGCTGATGAACCTGGGCTGCGCCACCGGCCACCCCAGCTTCGTGATGTCCGCCTCGTTTTCCAACCAGGTCATCGCGCAGCTCGAATTGCACGAGCACAACGACAAGTACGAGAAGAAGGTCTACATCCTGCCGAAGCACCTCGACGAGGAGGTGGCGCGGCTGCACCTCGGGCACCTCGGCGTGAAACTGACCACGCTCTCGAAGGACCAGGCCGAGTACCTCGGCGTGCCGGCGGAAGGCCCGTACAAGCCGGAGCACTATCGCTACTGACCCGCCGGCGACTGGGCGGCCGTTCGTTTCAAGGGGCGCGATTTCGCGCCCCTTGCTTTTTACCTGCACGTCATCTGATGACGTGATCTGAGGACGTCATGCGAACCATCATCGAGCTCCCGGTCGAGCAGCTCGACGCGCTCGACGCGCTCTGCGCGCGTGAAGGCATTTCGCGCGCCGAAGCGGTGCGCCGTTCGGTCGCCGAGTACGTGCGCGCGCAGCGCGCCTCGAGTCCGGAACAGGCGTTTGGGCTATGGCGCGGGCATCCGGTCGATGGTCTCGCCTACGAAGCGCAGCTCCGCCGCGAGTGGGACAGTCCGGTGTCGGCATCACCGCGCACACGAAAGGCGCGGGGCCGCGCCGCCACCAGGCGCGGATGAACGCGCTCTTCGATACCAACATCCTCATCGACTACCTGAACGGCATCGAGGCCGCGCAGGCGGAATTGGCGCGCTACCCGAAGCGGCTGATCTGCATCGTCACCTGGATGGAGGTCCTGGCGGGTGCGCACGACGACGGCGAGGCGGACGTGATCCACATGTTCCTTCGCGACTTTCGCATCGTCGAGATTACCAGGCTGGTGGCTCGCGACGCGGTGGCCATCCGGCGGACGCGCCGCTGCCGGCTGCCGGATGCCCTGATCTGGGCATCCGCGCAAGCGGAATCGGCGCTGCTGGTGACGCGCAATACGAAGGACTTTCCGAAGGATGACCCGGGCGTCCGGGTGCCGTACTGACCCGCGCCGCCATGCGGCGGCGATTTCTGGCATCATGTCCGCGCACCGCGCCACCACGCTCAAGACGGAGAGAACTGCATGAAGGTCGGGCTCTATAGCATCACCTATCTCGGCGCCTGGTATCGCGGCCCCGCGCTGTCGGTCGAGGAGCTCATCGCGCGGGCGCAGGCCTACGGCTACGACGGCATCGAGATCGACGGCAAGCGGCCGCATGGCAACCCGCTCGACCTGCCGAAGCCGCGTTGCGCCGAGCTGCGGACGAAGGCCAGCGATGCCGGCATCGAGATCTATGCGGTGGCCGCCAACAACGACTTCAGCAGTCCGGTTCCCGAGTATCGCGAGGCCCAGCTGCTCTACGTCCGCGAGCTGATTCGGATGACCGCCGACCTCGGGGTCAAGACGCTGCGCATGTTCGCGGCGTGGCCGGGCCTGACGATGACCCCGGACGGCGCGCGGTACACCAAGGCGCGGCAGGTGTGGCGCGACGCGCACCTCGAGCACACCGCCGGGGAGATCTGGGACTGGTGCCGGGAAGGGCTGATCGAGTCAGCCGGATGGGCCGGTGAGCAGGGGGTGACGCTGGCGGTCCAGAACCATGCCCCGGTGACCAACAGCCCCGCCGACATGCTGCGCATGATCCGGGAAATCGACTCACCGCATGTGAAGGCGTGTTTCGATGCCCCGATGGCCAAACGGCAGGGCGTGGACGCGGCCGCCATGCGGCAGGCGGCCCGCCATGTGGCCGGCCTGCAGGTCCTCTCGCATTTCGGCGGCGAGTTCGAGCGGGACGCGGACGGCGTTGTCCGCGGATTCGATCGCAATCCCGACATGACGCTGACGCCGCTCGACTACTACGTCGAGTTCGCCGCCGGGATGCGGGAGATTGGCTACGACGGCTATATCGGCTACGAGCTCTGTCACCCGCTGCCGATCGTCGACGGTCGGACGGTGGGCATCGAGTTCGCCGACCGCAATGCGCAACTGGCGGCCGAGTACATGCGCGGCATCGTTGAGGCGGCCGCGCGCGTCGAGGTCGCATCGGCGCACGCGGGCTGAGCGGCGGTGAGGGTGTCCGCGCTATAATCCGCGCCTTGGCCACACGGCGTTCACGGACCATCTCCCGGCGGGCGCTGCTGCGGGGGGCGTGTGCCGCCCCGGCGGCTCTCGCGCTGGCCGGATGCCTGCCGCGCCGGGCGCCCGCGGCGATCGTCTCCCGTCCCACCGACGCGCGCATTGCCGAAGTCGATCACCAGTTCGAAGAGTTCAAGTACCGCACACCCTATCAGTTCGGCGGCCGGTCGGTGGACGCCGTGACCCTCCTCAACGTCACCTGCCGGCTGCGGACGGCCGGCGGCCGGGAGGCCTGGGGCTTCGGCTCGATGACGCTCGGGAACGCCTGGGCGTTTCCCGCCGCATCGCAGGAGGACGGGCTCGGCGCGATGACGGCGCTCGCCGTCGAACTGCATGCGGCCACTGCCGCCTGCGACGCCGCGGGCCACCCAATCGATCTCTTCCGGGTGCTGGAGCCGGAATACCTGCGTGCCGCCGAGCGGACGTCCCGCGTCCGCGGACTCGCGTCGCCGATTCCCAAGCTCTGCACGCTGGTCGTCGCGAGCGCCTTCGACGCGGCGGTGCACGACGCCTACGGCAAGGCGTTTGGGGTGAGCTGCTACGACACCTACGGGCCGTCGTTCATGACGCGCGATCTCTCGCACGACCTCGGTCCGGCGTTCAAAGGGGAATACCTCGATCGCTATGTGCCGGCGGCGCCGCGCCCTCGCGTACCGGTCTTCCACTCGGTGGGGGCCAGCGATGCGCTCGAGGCCGCCGACGTGCGGACCCGCATCGACGATGGGTTGCCGAATACGCTGGAGGAATGGATTCCGCGCGACGGCCTGGTCCGGCTCAAGATCAAGTTGAACGGCGGCAATCTCGAGGCGGACTTCGCGCGTGTCGTGCGCATCGATCGGGTGGTCAATCGCGCCCAGGCGGCGCTCGGCGTCACCGACTGGAAATATTCGCTCGACTTCAACGAGGGGTGCCCGAATGTCGCCTATCTGCTCGAATTCCTGCGGCGCTTGCGCGAGGCCACCCCGACCGGCTTCGATCGCATCGTCTACATCGAGCAGCCGACGGCGCGTGACCTGCAGAAGGATCGCGCGAACGTGATGCACGAGGCGGCACGGCTGCGGCCGGTCGTGATCGACGAGTCGCTCACGGATCTCGAGGCGTTGCTGCTGGCGCGCGAGATGGGGTATACCGGGGTCGCATTGAAGGCGTGCAAGGGACAGAGCCAGGCGATGCTGATGGCGGCCGCGGCCCAGAAGTTCGGGATGTTCCTGTGCGTGCAGGATCTGACCTGCCCGGGCGCGTCGCTGATTCATTCCGCCGGGATCGCGGCGCGCGTGCCAGGCAACGCCGGGATCGAGGCCAACGCGCGGCAGTTCGTGCCCGCTGCGAACACGGCATGGGAGCCGGGATTTCCCGGGCTGTTCACGATTCATGGCGGCATGATGAACACCGGCCAGTTGACCGGGCCGGGGCTCGGCGCCGTGCCGGCACGGGCGGTGAGAGGACCGTCGGCTTGAGAGGTCCGACGGGTTGTCCTTCCGCCTAAAGGCGGAAGCCACAAGCTGAAAGTGGAATGTCTGTAGCTTCCTGGAATGTGTGGAGCTTCCTGGAATGCCTGTGGCTTCCGCCTTTAGGCGGAAGAATCACCTGGAAACACAGCCAAGCATGAAACTCCAGCACG
>JBDTSX010000490.1:0-4255 GCA_039930925.1 Acidobacteriota bacterium
GGTGGCGCCGGCTACGGACGCCCACCGAGCGGCAGCGGCACCGGACGCGCACCGGGCGGCGCCGGCTACGGCCGCCCACCGAGCGGCGGTGGCACAGGACGAGGGCCGGGTGGCGGATCAGGCCCTCCGCCGGGAGGACAGGGTCGCTTCAACCCGCGGCCGCCGGGAGGACGCAAGCCAGGGTCTGGCGGCGGCGGGAAGGGCGGCGGAGGTCAGGGCCGGTGATCGCGCACGTCATCCTCTTCAGCCCGAAAGACGATCTGTCTCCGGACGCGCGCCGGCTGCTGCTCGAAGCACTCGTCGCCGCGTCCGCCGGCATTCCCTCGATCCGGAAGTTCCGCGTCGGCCGCCGTATCAAGCACGGGCTGCCAGGCTACGAGCAGATGATGGCGGACGACTATGAGTACGGCGCGATCATCGAGTTCGACGATGTCGAGGGGTTGAAGGCCTACCTGGCGCATCCGTCACACCCCGCACTCGGACGGCACTTCAGCGCCTCCGCGTCACGATCGCTGGCCTACGACTATGCGATCGTCGACGCGAGTGACGCTCAGCAACTGCCGTAAGGAGATCTTCCGCCTGAAGGCGGAAGCCACGAATCAGGGATGGGAGTCTGCCGGCGGAGCACCCCGTGGCTTTGGCCTTCAAGCGGAAGGACGGCTCGCCGAAGAGCACTCGTGGCTTCCGCCTTCAGGCGGAAGGGCAGGGCGCGAGGAAGAAGTCTTCGACAATCGCCCGGAGATGCGGAATGGACTCCGCCGCATTGACCGCGACGCGCAAATGGGACCCGTTGTCGAGCCCCTTCGTGTACCACGAGTTGAGCGCGCGCAGCTTGTTGATCACCCAGCGGTCGTGACCGCGCGCGGCCGCGTTCGGGTCCGGAGCGACGGCCTGGCCTGGCGCGACATGCCGGAACCCTTCGGCCTCGTGCAGCCGCTCCTTCATCAGCATCTCGACGTAATCGAGCAGGAACTGACCGCGCTCGGCGGCTGACACCTCCCGAGGCCGGCGTCCCGCCGCCACGTCGGCGGCCTGCTGAAAGATCCACGGATTGCGGAGCGCGCCGCGTCCGACGAGCACGCCGCCGACGCTGGCGCCCCTCAGCCGCTCCACCATCTGATCCGGCTCGACGCAATCCCCACTCCCGAACACGGGGATCGAGACGCCCGCCGCAACCCTGGCGATCAGCTCCCAGTCGGAAACGCCGGAGTAGGACTGCTTGGCCGTCCGGCCGTGCACCGCGACCGCCGCCGCCCCCGCGTCTTCGAGTCGACGGGCGAGATCCGGCGCGTTGATCTCGTCCGCGTCCCAGCCGGCCCGCATCTTCACGGTCACTGGAATCTTCACCGCCCGGGCCATCGCGCGCACGACGTCGGCCGCGTGCGCCGGCTCGCGCATCAGGCTGCAGCCCGCGTTGTGCTTCGCGATTTTCTGGACCGGACATCCCATATTGACGTCGACGATGTCGGCCCCCATCCCTTCGACGATCTGCGCCGCCGCCGCCATCTTCTCGGGATCGCCGCCGAAGATCTGGATCGAGACGGGGCGCTCTTCCTCGGTGTACTCCGCGTATTCGAGCGTCCGATCGATCCCGCGAATCAGCCCCTCGGAGCTGACCATCTCGGTCACGACGAGACCGCAACCGCCCTGCCGCTTCACCAGGCGGCGGAACGCCGTGTCCGTCATCCCGGCCATCGGGGCGAGCGCGAACGGCGGCGATAAATCGATCGTGCCGATTTTCATGGGTTCGTTATCGTGCGGAGAGGACGGGGCTCAGTGCGGCCTGACGTCGGCCGCGTCCACTTCGACGCTGACCGCCTTCCCAATCAGATCGACGGCGAGGATCAGCCTGGCGTGTGCCCCCTTGCGGACCAGGCGGCCGACCACGCCCTTGAGCGGACCGGACACCACGTCCACCATCGTGCCCTCGCGAATCAGGGGGCACGGATCGAACTGCAGATCGCTCTGGATCAGCCGGCGAACCCCTTCGATCTCGAAGTCGGGAATCGCCACGATGTCGCCGTCGAACGCGACGATGTTGACCACGCCCGTGCACTTGAGGATCGGGAGCCGCACGAGCGGATCAAAGCGCGCAAAGCAGTATCCAGGGAACAGCGGCCAGTCGACCCGTTTCTTGCGGTCCTTCCAGCGGCTCCACTTGGTGATCGTCGGAAGGAATGCCTCGTAGCCCTTCCGCTCGAGCTGTTCCCGGACGACCTGCTCGTGCCGAGAGCGTGTCCAGATCGCGTACCATGCGGTCGTCATCTAGGAAGTTACAAGCCCCCGGCGCCGCTGTCGGTCGCCACCTGCTTGTCGTACATCTTCTTCAAATCGTCGTTCTTCCACTCGATAATCGCCTGACCGCGGACACGCGCCATGAACTTGCGCACCTCGGTCTGCTGCCGGGCGTCGTGCACTTTGTCGGCGACGATGTCGCGCACGCTTTCGAATGGCGGGATCGCCGAGGGCTTCAGGACCTCCAGCTTCAAAATCTGGAATCCCTTGGTCGCGCGGACGATCGGCGTCACCTCTCCCGGCTTCATCTTTTCGAGTGTCTGCTGCAGGGCCGGGGACACTTCACCGAGATTGATCGGGCCGATCAGGCCGCCGTTCGTCTTCGAAGGGGCCGCCGAGACCTCGCCAGCCACTTTCCCGAAATCCTCGCCGGCGACGATGCGGCTGCGAATCGCCTCGGCCCGCTTTTGCGCCTCGTCCTCTTTGGCCACGCTCATCACGGATTGACCGCCCTGGGTGGTCGGCGGCACCTCGATCAGAATTTCGCGGAGCGTGACGGTCGCCGAAGTGGCCAACTCCTCGCGGTGGGCGAGATAGTACTGGCGGGCTTCTTCTTCGGTGATCGACAGCTTGGATCCGACTTCGTCGCGCTGCACCTGGCCGACCATGAACTGTTTCTCGACGTTCTTCCGGAGATCCTCGATGGTCATCCCTTCCTGCTTCAACGCCGCCGTGAACTTCGCATCGTCGGTCAGGTTCTGCTCCTTGCGCAGGTTGTCGAGCCAGCTCTTGAACTGCTCGTCACTCAGATGGAGACCTTTCTCCTTCCCCATCTGCAGGAGCAGCAACTCGTCGATCGCATCGACGAGGAGCTGCGGCGTCACTTCGTCAACCGCCTTCTTCAGCTCGTCGTTGTTGTTGACCATCTCTGGCTTCAGATCGACGCCCATACGCGCGCGGATGGCGGCGGTCTGCCGCTCCTCGAGCTCGGTCTGCGTGAAGATGTCCCCGTTGACCTTCACCAGCACGCGCTCGATGATCTGTGCCCTGATCGGCGCGGCCAACGCGCCGAGGAGCAGCACGACGACGAGCGTGGATTTTCTGTTCATTGACTCACCCCGAAATTACTGCAGCCAAGCATGTTATCCGATCGACCGACCCCCGCTCAACTCGCGCAGCAGCCCCGACACGCGGACGAACACGCCGTCCTCGCTCCGCGGATTCTCAGCCGCGGGGCGCATGATCTCGTCCTTCGTGAAGCCGCCCTTCACCTCGCCGGTGTGGGCGCGAGCCGCCCACCAGGATCCTCCAGCCACCGGGTCAGCGCCTTTTCGGCGCCCGCCGATAGCCGCGGGACGCTCAAGCTGGGGCGAAACCGCCGGTTTTGGAGCCACAACGGACGCCGGCGCCTTCTTGAGATCGAGCTTGAGCGTGGCCGGGGGGATCAGCGTGACGTCCCCACGCTGCTGGACGACGCGGAAGAGCCAGGCCGGGTCGAGCTTCGCGTCCGGCCTGAACTTTAGGACGACGGCGGGCCCTTCCCGGTCGAGAGACTCGAGCCCCACCCGGTCGGCCAGGAGCCGGATCGCGGCATATTCGGCCAAATTCAGCACGGAATCCGGCGGCGGCCCGTAACGATCGCGCACTTCCAGCACCAGCTTGTCCAGTTCCTCGTCGGACCGCACCGCGGCGATCCGGCGGTACACGGTCAGCCGCTGGTTCATGTCGGGGATGTAGTCGTCGTCGATGCGGAGGTCCACACGCAGATTGACGTTGGCCCGGACGTCCTCGTCGATCTCTTCTCCCTTGAGCTCTTTGATCGTCTGCTCCAGCAGCTTCATGTACATGTCGAAGCCGACCGCTTCGATGTGTCCGCTCTGCTCTCCACCCAGGAGGTTGCCGGCGCCGCGAATTTCAAGGTCGAGCGCGGCGACGCGGAACCCGCTGCCGAGATCGCTGAACTCCCGGATCGCCGCCAGCCGCTTCTTGGCCACCGGGGAGAGCGAGTCCTCAGGCGGCA
>JBDTSX010000491.1:0-4243 GCA_039930925.1 Acidobacteriota bacterium
CGTAGCCGTCGTCACGGACGATGACGTTTTCGGGCTTGATGTCGCGGTGCACGATGCCCGCGGCGTGCGCGACCGCGAGCGCGCGGCCGAGCTGCGCGCCGATCCGGGCCAGCACCGTCACCTCCAGCGGGGGGCCGATCATCGCGGCCAGAGACTGGCCGTCCACGAACTCCATGGCGATGAAGCGGCGCTCCCGCAGGTCGCCGATCTCGTAAATCGTGACGATGTTCGGGTGGTTGAGCGAGGAGGCGGCCCGGGCTTCCTGCTCGAAGCGGCGGACGGCGTCGGGGTTGCTGGTGTGCGCCGACTGGAGCAGCTTCACGACCACATTGCGGCCGAGCCTGGTGTCGCGCGCCAGGTAGACTTCACCCATCCCGCCGCGGCCGACGAGCGACAGCATGTCATAGGCGCCGATCCGTCCGCTGACCATCTCGGCGTGCTGCTCCGCGAACCACTCCGCGGCCATGTGCACGGCCGGGATCTCGACGAAGCCGCCGGCTTTTTCGTGGGCCGCGAGCAGCGATTCTACTTCCTGCCGGAGGGCCTCGTCGGCGCCACAGGCTCGTCGCAGAAACCGCCCACGTTTCTCGGGCGGCAATTCGAGGGCCGCGTGGAACAGTCGTCCGGCTGCCTGGTGTTGCTCGGGATTCATGCGCTGCGGTTCAGTTCTCGAAACAGCCACGCCTGGGCCACGTTCCAGTCGCGTCGGACGGTCCCGACCGATACGTCGAGCACGTGGGCCACTTCGTCCAGGCTCAATCCGCCGAAGAACCGCAGCTCGACCACCCGGCTCTGGCGCGCGTTCAGTGCCTCGAGCGTCTTCAACGCGTCGTCGAGGGCGACGAGATCGACCGGCGCCGCGGCAGGGAGGGCCGCCGCCTCCGACAGCGAGACGTGAAGCTGGCCGCCGCCGCGTTTCGCGCGGTCGCGCGTGCGCGCCATATCGACGAGGATGCGGCGCATGATCTGCGCGGCCACTGCAAAGAAGTGGGCCCGGTTCTGCCAGCGCACGTCCTTCCAGTCGACGAGCCGCAGGTACGCCTCGTTGACGAGCGCCGTGGCCTGGAGGATGTGCCCGGGCCGCTCACCCGCCATGAAGCGCGCGGCGACGCGGCGCAGTTCCGAGTGGACCAGTGGCGTCAACGCCTCGGCGGCGGCGGGGTCGCCAGCGCTCCAGGAGACGAGCAATTGCGTGACGTTGGCCGGCGCATCCATGGGTGGCTTTCGAGCCATAGCTTAACAAAGCCCGCCGGTCTGGCCGCAGGCCCGGTTCGTGGCGACCAAGGGGCCGCGCAGGACTTCGGATCGGCCCGGACGCCGTCGCCGGGCCACGGCAGTGGCCGAAGTGACTCCGACGCGTCTGGAGATCAGCTATAGTTTTTTCACCATGCGTGCTTTTCGCATGCTGACAGGGGGACCGATGACACGACGATACGTGCGGATGGTGACGGCCTGCCTCGGGCTGGCGGCCATCGCCGCAGCAGCTCAGGTGCAGGCGCAGGACAAGGGATTCGCGACGCTGTTCAACGGCAAGGATCTGACCGGTTGGGTCTACGGCCAGCGCGCCGGCGGCGCCGAGAACAAGAGCGGCAAGGGCTACCAGGTGGAGAACGGCGTGCTCTTCACGACCAAAGACGACGGCGGGAACCTCTTCACCGAGAAGGAGTACTCGGACTTCGTGTTCCGTTTCGAGTTCAAGTTGACACCCAACGCCAACAACGGCATCGGCATCCGCGCGCCGCTCGAAGGGGACGCCGCGTATGTCGGGATGGAAATCCAGGTACTCGACGACAGCGGTTCGGAATACACCAAGCTCCAGCCCGCGCAATATCACGGATCGATCTACCAGATGTTTCCCGCCAAGCGGGGGCATCAGAAGCCGGTCGGGGAGTGGAACTCCGAAGAGATCACCGTCAAGGGCCGGCAGGTCACGGTCAAACTCAACGGGGTCACGATCACCGACGGCAACCTGGACACCGTGAAGGACGAAGCGCTGCTCAGCAAGCACCGCGACATGACCAAGCCGGAGGGGGCACGAGGGATTGCCAATACGAAAGGGCACGTCGGGTTTCTTGGCCACGGCGCCCATGTCGAGTTCCGCAACATCCGGATCAAACCGCTCGACTGACGCGGGCCGGATCAATGCGGCGTCCGGAACCCGGGCCGCGTCGCGGCTCGGGGCCGTGACACCAGTCCGGCGAGAAGGAACGCGACCCCGCTGAAGGCCAGGGCCTCGAAGACGGCGGCCACATCGCCGGCCTTGTGCGGATCCTTCACCACGAGCGGCACGTGGACGAGAAAGACCCAGGAAAAAATCATCGCGCCCGACAACAGGGCCGCGAGCCAGGTGACGAACGGCGCGATGATGCCCGCCCCGCCGGCAATCAGGGCGGCGCCGGCGAAATAGGTCCAGAACATCGCCCCCGGGATCCAAGACGGTACCAGCGAGGCCACGAATCCGGCGAACATGAAGTGCTGGATCCCGCACAGGATCATGAATCCGCCGAGGCACAGACGTCCCCAGATGACGATCGCCTGACGGACCCGCGCCGACGACAGCACATCCGATGACGGATTACGCGTCCCATCCGTCAACGAGACGGCCACGCACAGCGCGCCGCCGCACATGACCAGCGCCTTTCCCGCGCTCGTCCACGCGCCTCCGAGCACCATGTCCCTGGCCGCCAGCGGCACGTGCAGGAATACGAACGACAGGAAGGCCAGCCCACCGAACGCAATGGCCGCGATGCGCGCTTCGACGTCGAGCACGATCGCCACCCCTGCCGCAATCAGCAGCGCCCCGACAAGATAGGCCCACATCGCCCGCCCCGGTATCCACGCCGGCCAGGACGGGACGACCCGCGTTGCGAAATCGCCGGCGGCGAGGTGCTGAACTCCCCAGGCCACGAGCGCGATGCCGAACAACAGTCGCCCGAGAGCGATCAGCCGGCCCGATGCGTTGGCGTTCATGTCACTGGTTCCTGCGGCGACGGGATGGGTCGGGCCGACGGCCGTTGCGCCGCGCGACGACCCGCCTCGCGCGCTGACGAATGCGTCGCAAGGATAGATCAGGTCGCCCTGACAATGGCGGTGGGATGGGCGGCACCGCGCCGGCGCGGCACCTGTGGCACGCACGCCGGAACCCTGATAGAGTCCCGCCCCATGAACGCCATCATCGTCGCCCTGGTCCTGGCCGCCGGCCTGGCCTTTCTTCCGAGCGATCAGAAGGGCGTGGAATACGCCAGACCCGCGGGGCATCCGCTGCTGCTCGACCTGCACGTTCCGGATGGGCCGGGCCCGTTCCCGGCGGCGATCCTGGTGCACGGCGGCGGGTTCGACGGCGGCAGCCGCGGCACCAACATGGCCCCCACCTTTCAGCCGCTCGCTGACGCCGGGTTCGCCTGGTTCAGCATCGACTACCGGATCGGGCCGGAATTTCACTTTCCGGAGGCAAAGGACGATCTCGACGCGGCGATCAAATGGGTGAAGGCCAACGCGCACACCTACAAGATCAACCCCGCGAAGATCGTGCTGGCCGGCGAGTCGGCGGGCGGCTTCCTGGTGAACTATGCGGCCACGCACGACACCGCCGGGACGCGCGTCGCCGCGGTGGTCGACATCTACGGTCCGGTCGACTACGAGAAGATCGCGCGGCAGCGTCAGGCCTATCCGGCGCGGTTCAACATGGCGTCGATCAACGGTCACCAGAAGACCGGCGGCGGCATCTGGTTCTTTGGAGTCGAGGGCTACGACGATGCCAGCTTCGCGAAGCTGAAGACCATCTCTCCGCTGTTCGCGGTGCACAAGGGAATGCCGCCTTTCCTTGCCATTCACGGCACGCGCGACGATCAGGTCCCCTACGAGCAGTCGACCATCATGTGCGACGCGATGCAGAGGGTCGGTGCGCGCTGCGAGATCATCACCGTCGAGGCGGGCGGGCACGGGATGGGCTCGTGGAAAGACGCTGACCAGCAGCACTACAAGGCCGAGATGGTGGCGTGGCTGAGGCGAACGCTCGATCTGAAGTAGCACCAGCCCGCTGGCGGCGCCGTCGGCCAGTGTGGCGGGCCGCGGCTGCGCAAAAAGGTGCCGCGGGCCCGGATGATCCGTCCACCATCGAACCCCGCCAGGCTGACACCGGGAATGTTCAACCTCGCCATCCGCTCGGCGATCGTGTGACGCCCGGGGTATGTCGCGAGGCCATCAAGGGTTAGGTCGGAGCGTTTGGGCAAGCGCTCTCGGC
>JBDTSX010000492.1:0-4233 GCA_039930925.1 Acidobacteriota bacterium
CCGGACGGACGATCCCCATCGCCTGCAGGTAGCGGCGGAACGAGGCGTACAGCAGGAGCGGGGGAACGCTCCACGTCAGCGCGTCGAGGTAGGGCTGCGTCAAGCGCAGGACTTCGGGGCTCAGCCCCCACGAGCCGAGCGCGACCGACAGCAGCCGCAACAGCAGCATCAGCGGAATGGCCATGAGGAGACTGAGGGCGACGCCGTGCGCCAGCCAGCGGTGGCACTCGTCGAGCCGCCGGGCGCCGAACGCCTGTGACACGAGCGTGTCGAGGCCGAGCAAGAGTCCCATCCCGAAGATGCAGACGCCCATCGACAGTGTGCTGCCCATGCCGACCGCGCCGATCGCTTCGGGACCGAGGTCCCCCACCATCCACGTATCCGCGATCCCCATCGTCATCCAGCCGAGCTCCGCGAGCACGACCGGAACGGCAAGCATGAACATGGGGCGGAACTCCTGTCGGAGATCGCGCAGCGTGATTCGCACGGAAGATTGTAGGTTGCGGGGCCCGGGATCAGGGAGCGGCGATCCGCGAGCGGCCTTCAATAGACGCCTGTAGGTGACGGCGGGTCCGGGCACGGGCACATCCCGGCTCCCGCCTGCCGCAGGCGCAGACCTAGCGCCAGGGCATCAACTTGGAGATCCACCCGATGCGCGCCAGGTCGTTGTAAATGACCGTCACCATCAGCATCAGGAGGAGCACGAAGCCGGCGAGCAGCATCTTCTCCTTCACCTTCATGCTGAAGTCGCGGCGGGAGACCCCCTCGAGGGCGAGGATCGCGATGTGCCCGCCGTCGAGCACCGGGATCGGCATCAGGTTGAGAAGACCGAGGTTGAGGCTGATCATGCCCATCAGACTGAAGAGCGCGACCCAGCTCTGATCGGCCGCCGTGCCGGCGAGGTCGGCAATGGCGACCGGGCCCATCAGCTGTTTGACCGAGGTGCTGCGCGTGAACAGCCCGCCGAGCGTCTGGACGATCATCTTCGACCAGGTCCAGTTCTGTACGGCGCTCATCCTGAAGGCCTGGACGAGGGTGGGCTCGATGGTCCGCAGCTCGAACTGGCTGAGCGTCGCGCCCATGATGACGGTTTCGCGAATCTTGCGCGGCGTGACGGTCAACGGCTGTTCCTGCCCGCCGCGTTTGATCGCGAGGGTCAGCGGCTTGCCTTCGTGCGCCTTGATCAGCTCGATCAGGCGAACGTTGGAGACGTCGCGCTCGCCGTCGGCGGCGACCACCGCGTCGCCTACCTGCAGGCCCGCTTCCTGCGCCGGCGCGCCCTTCTCGAGCCCGGTAATCTGCGGGTGCATGATCGGGATGATCCCGATGTCTCCCATTTCGAACTTGCCGACCGCCGCCGGAGTCAGTGGCACGTCGATCGGTTTGCTGTCGCGCTGGACCACCAGCGTGATCGGCCGCTTCGCCTTGCCGACGATCCCCATCGAGAACTGGTCCCAGTTGTCGACGGTCCGGCCGTCCACTTCGAGGATCCGATCGCCAACCCGAAGGCCGGCGTCTCGCCCGACCGAGTCCTTGGCGAACGATCCGATGACCGGCGGCTCCTGATCGAACGTGGGGACCTGGGCGCCCTGATAGAGCACGAGCGCCATCACGACGAAAGCGAGCGCCAGGTTCATGACCGGGCCCATGACGAGCACCTGGAACCGCTGCCACTTGGTTTTGGAGAGAAACTCGTCGGCCGCGCCGGTCCGAGGGTCCTCGGGCGTCTCACCGGCCATCTTCACGTAGCCGCCGAGCGGGATCGCGCTGATGCAGTATTCGGTGTCCCCCCGCCGAAAGGCGAGAAGCTTGGGACCGAACCCGAGCGAGAACGTGAGCACCCGCACGCCGATGCGCCGGGCCATCAGAAAGTGGCCGAGCTCGTGCACGAAAATGAGCACGCCGAGCACGAAAATGAACGCGAGGATACTGGTCACATTGGCCCCTAGTTTTGAACCTTCAATTGTAGCCTACCCGCCGCGCTCCCGGCGAAATCCCGGGCCCACCCGTCCACGTTCCGGACATCCGCAAGCGTCTGTACCGGCATCGAGCCCAGGGTTTCGTACGCATCCATCGCCTCGCAGATGAGGTGCGGAATGCCCCTGAAACCCAGGCGGCGATCCAGGAACGCCGCAACCGCGATTTCATTGGCCGCATTGAGCACAATCGGCAGGCCCGCGTCGCCTTCGAGCGCCCGGAATGCCAGCGACAGGCAGGGAAATGTGGCCGTGGCCGGCACCTGAAAGTCGAGGCGGGCCGCCCGCGCCAGGTCCAGCGGCGGCAGCGAGGCCTCCCACCGTTCAGGATAGGAGAAGGCGTATTGAATCGGCAGCCGCATGTCGGTCACGCCGAGCTGAGCAATGATCGAGCCGTCAATCAGCTCGACCATCGAATGGACGATGGACTGGGGATGCACGAGCACGTCGATGCGGTCAGGACCGACGCCGAACAGCCACCGCGCCTCGATCACTTCGAGCCCCTTGTTCATCAAGGTCGCGGAATCGATGGTGATTTTGGGCCCCATCCGCCAGGTCGGATGCCGCAGCGCGTCATCCGGCGTCACATCGTCCAACTCCGCGGCCGGCAGATCGCGGAACGGGCCGCCAGACGCGGTGAGCACCAGCCGGCGGATCTCGTCCGGCGATCGCCCGTGCAGGCACTGATGAATGGCGTTGTGCTCGCTGTCGACCGGCAGCACCGCAACTCCCTTGCGCCGCGCGGCCTGCATGACGAGCTCGCCCGCCATGACCAGGATCTCCTTGTTCGCGAGCGCGATCGTCTTCCCTGCTTCGATCGCCGCCAGCACGGCGTCCAGCGCGGCGGTCCCGGAGGACGCGAAGAGGACGATGTCGGCGTCGGGATCGGTCGCGACCGCAATCAGCGCGTCCGGCCCGCTGCCCGATCGCGGCTCGGGGACGCCGCCGGCGATGCGGTGCAGTTCGGCGCGCACGCCGGCGAGCGCGTCCGCAGTCGCCATGGCGATGATCCCCGGAGAGAACCGCGCCACCTGTTCGGCGAAGCGGCCGGCATTTTCCCCGGCGGCCAGGCCGACCACGCGCAGGCGATCCGGATGCGCCTCGACGACCGCGAGCGCGCTCTGACCGATCGACCCGGTCGAGCCGAGGATGGCGACGCGTTTCATCTGCCTGCTGCCGCCCATTTCAACCTTCGCGTGGAGTCAATCCTGGAGGTACTTGATGAAGACGTAGTAGACCGGCGCCGCGAACAGCCAGCTGTCGATCCGATCGAGCACGCCGCCGTGCCCCGGGATGAGCGCGCCCGAGTCCTTCACCCCGGCGCTGCGCTTCAAGAGGGACTCGAACAGGTCGCCGACGATCCCGAGCGCCGCAATGCTGGCGCCGACCAGCACCAGCATCGGCCAGTGCGCCGAAGGGAAGACGATCCGACCGCCGGCCACGATCGTCGCGGTGCCAAAGACCAGCCCGCCGATGGCCCCCTCCAGCGTCTTCTTCGGGCTGATCGACGGCGCCAGCGGCCGGCGCCCGAAGGCGCGGCCGGTGTAGTACTGCGCCGAGTCGCTGACGATGATCGTCACCATCAGCAGCAGCACCGCTTCACGCCCGGCGAGCACCCGGACCGCGGCGAGGGCGCCCAGAGGGAGACCGATGTAAAGGACCGGCAGCAGCGCAGCGGACGTGTCACGCAAAATCGCCGGTCCGGGCTGTCCGGATCCGACGGCGAGCGCGCCGATGGCGATGAGCGCCGTCATCAGCACCATGTCGGCCGGCACGCCGCCGGTGCCGACCGCGGCACAGGCAGCAAGAACGGCGGCGCCGGCGACCGCCCGCGGCACGTGCGCGCCGAGCGCCGCCGCGATCGCGGCGTATTCCAGGAACGCCAGCCAGGCGGCGACGAGCGCCAGCGCCAGCGTCACGATTGGCGGCAGGAACCAGACGCTGCCGATGACGATCGGCAGCAGCACCAGCGCGCTGAGTACGCGCGTCATCGGACGCCTGCGCGCGCACCGGAATGCGAGATCGGGGCGGCGGCCTCCGCGACAACAGATCCGCGACGCCGGTCACGATCACGGTGTCCCTGAATCGGTGTGCGCGGATCCCGGATCCCGTCTCCCGGATTCCCACCCGCGAGCGGCCAGGAATAACCCGCGAGCCGCCGATCTGTCATCGACCGGCAACCGCCGGATGTTTGATGCCGCCGTAGCGGCGATCGCGCTTCTGGTACGCCAGGACCGCGTCGAGCAGGTGCCGCGTC
>JBDTSX010000493.1:0-4224 GCA_039930925.1 Acidobacteriota bacterium
GAACAGCGTCCAGCCGTAGAGAAAGCCCCACAGCGGGGAAAACGCCTCGCGCAGGTACACGTACTGGCCGCCCGCGCGCGGCATCATCGCCGCGAGCTCGCCGTAGGAGAGAGCCCCGACCACTGTCAGCACGCCGGTCACCACCCAGGCCGCCAGCAGCCAGCCCGGACTGGTGATGGTGCGCGCCATCTCCGCGCTGACGATGAAGATGCCCGAGCCGATCATCGAGCCGACGACGATCATCGTGGAGTCGTAGAGGCCGAGGCCGCGGGTGAACTCCGTGTCGAGCGTCGTGGCAGTCGTTGACGCCGGCTGGGTGAGGCGAGAATTGGCCATCGAGATCTCCTGCTTGCGAGCATCCGAACCAGCGCGTGCCCGCTCGGCAGGGCTGGCGGCGCGCTATCGCAGCGCGCGGCGCCGCCGGCATGGACGAGGTGAAACGTATCGCGGTGCGGGGCGAATCTGTCGGATGATAACCCAGTCAGGACTGCAGCTGTCGGGGGGCTGGAGCCGGTGTCGGCCGCTCGGTGTGGGCCGGATGGCGGTTCCTGGCGGTTTCGAACTGACAACCTTGCGCGACGGATTACAGGTTTGCACGGCTCACGAATGGAATACTCGTGGCTTCCGCCTTAGGCGGAAGATCACCTTGAGCCGATTGCCACAAAGATCATGATTGCTTCATACGCTCGCCTGGCCGCGCCGGGCCGCGGCACGGGACGTGTAGGGACGTCGCCGTGAGAGTCCGGTCCGCGATTGCCATTACCGCCATCGCGGTCGCCGTCGTCGTCCAGGCGGCAACGGCACCGGTGCTGAACGAGCCGCTGGGCGGCAGGCGGGTGTTCCCGGCCGGGAACTGGTGGAACGCCGACGTCAGCCTGGCGCCCGTGGACGCGCGGTCGGCGGCGCTGATCGATTGGATCAGCGGACGCACGGCGTCCAACCGGACGCCGGTGCGGCGTCTTCATCCCGACTTCGGCCCGCCGCCCTATGGGATCCCGTATGTGGTGGTTTCCGGCGACCAGGCACGGGCGCCAGTCACGTTCGTGGCGTACGGCAGCGAGAGTGACGCCGGCGCCGCAGGCCTTCCGGGCTATCCGATCCCGATCGAAGCGCGGACGCAGCCCAACTACATCGAGGGCGGCGTGCCAGGAGGCGGGACCTCGGGCGACCGCCATTTGCTGACCATCGATCGCGATCGGTGGCTGCTCTACGAGACCTATGCGACGCACTGGAATCCGTCGCTGGGGCGCTGGGAGGCGGATGCGGGCGCGGTGTTCGATCTGAACCGCAGCGATCGCCGTCCGGAGGGCTGGACGTCGGCCGACGCCGCCGGCCTCGCGATATTTCCAGGCCTGCTGCGCTACGACGAAGTGACGAGCACGGGCGAGATCAGCCACGCGTTCCGCGTGACCACGCGGGGAAGCAACGGCTACGTGTGGCCCGCCTCGCACGCGGCCGGATCGAACTCGAGCGCGCCGCCGATGGGTGCGCGGCTGCGGCTCAAGGCCTCGCGCGACCTGTCGACGTTCACGCCCGACGTGCAGCGGATCTTCCGCGCGATGAAGCGCTACGGGCTGATCGTCGCGGACAACGGCTCGGACATGTACATCGGCGGCACGATGGACGCGCGGTGGAACAACGACGTGCTGAATCCGGCGTTCAGCGCGCTGACCGCCGACGACTTCGAGGTCGTTCAGCTCGGCTGGCGCGGCGGGACGACGGTGCGCGCGCCGACCAATCTTCGCATCGTGCGCTAGGCGCCCGACAGCCGCCTGTCTCGACCAGGAGAATCGGAGAACAGAAGGAAACCTTTTCTCGGGTCTCTAAAATACATCCCTGATCTCGGCCCTGTTCTGGACCGGTGGACGACGCCGCGACGAGTCCGCTCAGTCGATGTTGACCACCGGCCGCATCGGGCCCGGCTGCTGATCGCCCTGGTAGAGCACGGCCTCGAGGAAGAGCCCCGCGGCCGGCGCGGCGAGTGCGGCGGGGGACGCGGAGCGTTCGGCGGTGCCGTCCAGAAACGCCGCCGCAGCAGACGGCTTCAGGTCGTGACGCCCGACCGCGGCCAGCACCCCGACCATCCGGCGGACCATCTTCCACAGAAAATGCGAGCCCTGGATCCGGATCAGCACCAGCGCCCCGGTTTCGGCAATCTCGACCCGATCGACCAGGACGCGCGTGGATTTCTCGCGGGGATCGTCCGCGGTGAAGGCTTCGAAGTCATTCATGCCGACAAACGAGGCCGCGGCGTCCCGCATCGCCGCCAGATCGAGCGGCTCGCGAATCCACCAGACGAACGGCTTGGCGAAGGCCGTGCGGCGCCGCGTGATCTGATACAGGTAGCAGCGCGACACGGCATCGTGCCGGGCGTGGAACCGGTGCGGCGCCTTGTCGATGGCGCGGATGTGAATGTCGGCGGGGAGCGCGTCGTTGAGGCCGCGCCGCAGCGATTCGGGGGGCAGCGTGGTGTAGAGCTCGAGGTGCGCGACCTGGGCGAGCGCGTGCACGCCCGCATCCGTCCGGCCCGAGCCATACAATTCGAACTCCGTGCGCCTGGCCACCTCGCGCACCGCCCGATCGATCTCTCCCTGCACCGTTCGCGCGTTCGACTGGATCTGCCAGCCGCTGTAGCGCGTGCCGGTGTATTCGATGAGCAGCTTGAATCGGGGCATGCGTGATCTTACCGGCTCACGCGATCCGGTGCGGGAAGGCCGACCGGGACGACCGGGCGGCTCGGCTATGCTGGGGAGGCCGTGAGACCGCACCCGCACCTGCTCGAGATCAGCGCCTGGCCGTGGCTCGAGCGGTTGTCACGGGACACGGGACAGCTGATCACGCTCAGGAATGTGCCGGGGACGGAGTGGGACCGCGTGGCGGCCGGCGGTTTGGATCTCGTGTTCCTGATGGGGGTGTGGCGGCGCAGCGCAATCGGTCGCGCCATCGCGCAGACGCATGCCGGGCTGATGCCGATCTACGACCGCGTCCTGCCGGCGTGGACCGGCGCGGACGTCGTGGGCTCGCCGTACTCCATCCAGGCCTATACGCCGGACGATCGCATGGGCGGATGGCCCGGTCTCGATGCGGCGCGTCACGAGCTGCGGACGCGGGGGATCGGCCTGATCCTCGACTTCGTGCCGAATCACACCGGGTTCGACCACGACTGGCTGTCCGCGAATCCCCACCTCTACCTGCAGGGCACCGAGGACGACAACCGCGCTGCGCCCGGCCACTTCCGCGCGATGATGCACCACGGGACGACGGTGTTCGTGGCCTGCGCTCGCGACCCGTACTTCGCGCCGTGGACCGACGTCGCGCAGTTGAATGCCTTCAATCCCGAGACCCGGCTCGCGTTGAAGGAGACGCTGCGCGCGATCCGCGCCCACTGCGACGGGGTCCGGTGCGACATGGCGATGCTCGCGCTCAACCAGGTCTTCGAACGGACCTGGCGCGTCCTGCTCCGCGACCACTGGCCGCAGCCGGCCGGCGAGTTCTGGCCCGCCGCGATCCGCGAGACGCCGCAGTTCCTCTACCTTGCCGAGGTCTACTGGTCGCTCGAGAACGTGCTGCTCGATCAGGGATTCGACGCCGCCTACGACAAGCGGCTGCTCGACGGCCTGCACGCGCCGGACGCCGGCATCCGCACCAGGTCCCTGCTCGCCGCCGGCACGCCGCCGCCTGCCCGCCTCGCACGGTTCCTCGAGAACCATGACGAGCCGCGCAGCGCCGTGACGCTCGCCGGCCGTCTCGAGGCCGCGGTGTCGCTTCTCGCCACGTCACCGGGGATGCGCTTCTTCTTCGACGGACAGATGGACGGCCGCCGGATCAATCCGCCGGTCCAACTCGGGCGATGGCCGGATGAAACGCCCGACGCGGACCTGCGGTCGCTCTACGATCGTGTGCTGGGCGTGGCGGCGGGCACGCTGTGGCACGACGGGGAATGGAAGCTGCTCGACGTCTCCACGGCCGGAGACCCCACCTTCACCAACATCGTCTCGTGGCGCTGGCGCACGTCCACCGCGTTGGGGGTCGTTGTCGTCAATCTCGGCAGCGAGCCATCGACCGCGTCTGTCGCGCTCGCCGGCGATCTCCATGCCGGTCCAGCGTTCGATTTCGACGACCGGCTGACCGATGTCCGGTATCGGCGCACGCGGCAGGACCTCGAACGCACGGGACTGTACGTTCGGCTGGAAGGGGGCAGGGCGCATCTGTTTCTGGTGGAGC
>JBDTSX010000494.1:0-4219 GCA_039930925.1 Acidobacteriota bacterium
GCGGCAGCCCCGGCGGATACTTCGGCGCGATCACGCCCGGAGACCGGCCGCGCGTGAATCCCAGCGGCGTGAGAGTCGCCTCCGCATCCGGCCAGGTGAACGCCGGCGTCATCGGGATGGTGTCGGTCAACCGCCCCTGCGCGATCAGCCGCGCCTCGCTGGCGTAGCCAGACGAGTCGGCGCCGCCGCTCGCGAACGTGCCGAAGAGCAGGCCGGCGGCAAGCGTCCACGCCACTGCGAGCAGCACGACCAGGCGCGCGGCGCGCGGCGAGTCCACCGCCGCCCACGAGAGCGCGAGGGCGTAGGCCACCTGCTTCCGCGCGAGACCAATCAGCAGCGCGGCAAGCGCGCCCGACACGAGCGCCGGGCGCCACCAGGAGTGCGAGCGCAGACGCAGTCCCCCGAGGCGCAGGTCGTAGCCGCCCGTCCAGGCCACCGCGGCGGCATACACCGCCAGCGCGGCGGTCGCCGCCAGCAGCCAGGCGATGGCCCCACCCGCCGGCCGTTCTGTTCGTCCCACCATTCGTCAACTCTCGTTACTTTGGACCGTCCCGACCGAGGGGTCTAATATGGAACTCCCCATGGTTCGATCCCGCTTCCGCACGCTGTCGCGATTGCTCGTGCTGGCGGCGATCTGGATCCCTCTCGGGGTAACCGCGCAGGCGCCCACACCTGATGGCGTCACGACACTGGTCCGGCGGCTCGAGCAGGCGGCGGCCACGGGCGACACGCGAGCGATCCTGGCGCTCGGCGCCCCGACCATCAGCCGTCCCAGCTTCGAGGACTTTGCGGGCACGCTCAGCCGGCCGGTTCCCACCCGGCTGGTGATCTTCGAGCGCGATCGGCGCCCGCTCGGCAGCGGCGGTCAGCGAATCATCATCGAAGTCTTCGTGGAGCGAGGCATCGAGGCACAGGTCAGCACCTGGACGCTCGACCTGCGGCCCGGTGACACGGGCCCGGACCCGTGGCGGATCGGTTCCGTCAGCCGGCTCTCGGTGGTCACCGGACTCTATCGTCTCTCGCTCAACGCCGCCAGGGAGTACGACGTCCACGACCTGACGATGCACGCGCCCGATCTGACCGTCGAGATGACGACCGGCCGCGCGTTCGTGGCCGAGACGCCGGAGGGCGTGACGGCGGTGGTGCTGCTCGGGCGCGGACGCATCCATTTCACCCCGCCGGATCTCGCCGAGCAGACGCAGGTCCGGATTTTTACGGGCGGCCATGCGCTGACCGAAGACATCGACATGGCCTTCGTACGGCTGGCGCCCGGAGAGTTCGCGGCGCGCTTCAATCCGGCGGCGCTCAAGCCGCGCGCCGTCGACCCGACTGATCTGCGGACCGCCACTGCCGTGTTCAACGACTACATCGGGCGCTCGTTGCAGATCAATCTGAATGACTTCAGCCCGGAACGGTGGTCGCTCACCCCCGCGCCGGGGGACGTGATCGCCGAGATGCGCACCAAGCGCTTCGGCACGCTCACCTACGCGAGGTCGGGAAACGACGCGGAAGACATCACGGTGTTCGATCGGCGGCGGCGCCGCAACATTTCCGTGTACGCCTCCGCGGCCAAGCTCGCCCAGCGCGGGCGCTTCTACGACGAGGACGACCTCACCGACTACGACGTGCTGGCCTACGACATCGACGCGGAGATCACGCCCGACCGGGGCATGATGCAGGGAAACGCGAGACTGAAGGTCAAGATTCGCTATGACGGCGCCACGTCGCTGACATTCCGGCTGGCGGAGTCGCTGGTCGTGCGCGGCGTCTACTCTCCTGAATTCGGCCGGCTGCTCCACCTGCGCGTGGTCGGCCAGAACAGCCTGATCGTCAATCTGCCGGCGCGCGTGGCCGCCGGCACCGAAATGTGGATCGACGTCGCCTACGGCGGGCCGCTGGCCCCCCAGTCGTTCGAGCCTGAGGCGATGCAGCTCGTGCAGGACCCGCCGGAACAGATCCCGATTCCGGTCGAGCGGCGCTTCCTCTACAGCAACCGCAGCTATTGGTATCCGCAATCGGTCGTCACCGACTATGCGACCGCCCACCTCCGGATCACCGTGCCGAACGAGTTCGATGTCGTCGCCACCGGGGATCCCGTCGCCCCCCCGGCTCCGGCGCCGGAGGGGGCCGAACGGCAGCGGCGGCGTAAGGTCTACGTGTTCGACGCCGACAAGCCGGCGCGCTATCTGGCGATCCTGATCAGCCGGTTCAACGAGGTGGACTCGACCCGGCTTGCCGTCGGCGACACCAGCGTCGCGCTATACGTGCAGAGCAATCCGCGGCAGGTCGTCAGGCTCCGCACGATGCTCGGCAGGGCCGCGGAGGTGTTCAAGTTCTACGCGACGCTCCTTGGTGACGCGCCGTATCCCAGCTTCACGCTCGCCTTGATGGAGAGCGATCGGCCGGGCGGCCACAGCCCGCCGTACTTTGCCCTGTTGAATCAAGTCTCTCCGTCCTCCCACATCGTGTGGCGCAATGATCCGGTGAGCTTCACCCACTACCCGGCGTTCTTCCTGGCGCATGAAGTCGCCCACCAGTGGTGGGGACATGCGGTCGGGTGGAAGAACTACCACGAGCAATGGCTCAGCGAAGGGATGGCCCAATACTTCGCCGCGCTGTACGCCGAGCGCGACCCGGACGGTAGCCAGCTGCCGGGCGTGCTGCGCCAGATGCGGCGCACCGCGATCGCCTCGGCGGCCGACGGTCCGATCTACCTCGGCTATCGTCTCGGCCACATCCAGGGTGACGACCGGATCTTCCGGGCGATCATCTACAACAAATCGGCGATGGTGCTGCACATGCTCCGCCGCCTGGTCGGCGACGACGCGTTCTTCGCCGGCATCCGCGACTTCTATGTCGAGTGGAAGTTCAAGAAGGCGGGGACCGACGATTTCCGGCGCTCCATGGAAAAGGCGAGCGGCCGGGACCTCGACCGCTTCTTCGAAACGTGGATTTACGGCACTGCCATCCCACGCCTGAAGTTCAGTTATCACCTCAACGCCGGCGTCGGCCTGATTCGCTTCGAGCAAGCCGGCCCCACCGCCGATATTCCCGTGACGGTGACGATCACCTACCGCTCCGGCGCCACCCAGAGCCTCCTGATGATCCTGGCAGACGAGGTGACGGAGCGGACCGTACCGCTCAGCGGACCGGTCCGGTCGGTGACGGCGAACGACGACAACGCAGCATTGGTGGAGATTGAAAAATGAGTTTTAGGTTTTAGGGTTTTAGGGTTTTAAGTAGTTGGGTTCGGGTTCGGGTTCGGGTTCGGGTTCGGGTTCGGGGTTCAAGGTTCGGATTCGGTTTGCGTTCGGAGCTCGGTTCGCGTGCCGGTCCAGTTCGGCTGGGTGACGAGCCGGGCGAGAGGAGTTCGAACCGAACTGTGACCCGAAGCCTGACCCGAACCAAACCAAACCAAACCGAACGAGAACCACCCTAAAACCATAAAACCGTAAAACCCTAAAACCTCTCCCACAATCCGCTATGCTTTAGGACGTATGGAAACCGTCACGTTGACTATAGACGGCCGGCAGGTCACGGTCGAAAAGGGTAAAACCGTTCTTCAGGCGGCGATCGAGTCCGGAATCCGGGTCCCGTATTACTGCTACCACCCCGGACTGGGCATCGATGGGTCGTGCCGCGTCTGCATCGTCAAGATCGAGAAGATGCCGAAACTGCAGACCTCGTGCTCGACGCCAGTCGCGGAGGGGATGGTGGTCTCGACCCAGACACCCGACGTCGTCGAGGCGCGGGCGAGCGTGTTCGAGTTCCTGCTGATCAATCACCCGCTCGACTGCCCGGTGTGCGACAAGGGCGGCGAGTGCCCGCTGCAGGACTTTTCGTACAGCTTCGGGCCGAACGAGAGCCGGATGGAGTTCCCCCGCCGCGTGTTCGACGGCGAGGGGGTGCGCGCCGACGTGGACTTCGGTCCCACGCTGATGCTGAACCGCAACCGCTGCATCCTGTGCACCCGATGCGTGCGCTTCATGCGGGAAGTGGACACCGACGCGCAGATCAGCATCACCGACCGCGGCTACGGGAGCGAGATTGCGACCTTCCAGGAAGAGGGCGTGCACTCGCTGCTGTCGGGCAACCTGATGGATGTCTGCCCGGTCGGCGCGATCACGACCCGGGACTATCGCTTCAAGTCGCGTCCGTGGGACAACCCGGACGCGGTGGATACGATTTGCACGCTCTGCGAGAAGGGCTGCAACACCAC
>JBDTSX010000495.1:0-4206 GCA_039930925.1 Acidobacteriota bacterium
GGCGCAGGCAAGACGACCATTGCCCGTCTCGCCCCGGCGGACGTGATGCTGCTCACCGATGAAGTCTCGTATGTGCGGAAGGTGGACGGCAGATACCTCGCGTTCGGCACGCCGTTCGCCGGAGAGCTGGGCGCCAGCGGGATGCGGGTGTCGGCGCCGGTGCACGCGGTCTATCAACTCGCGCAGGGCGAACGCCACCACATGGAGCGGCTGGCCACGAGCGACGCCGTCAGGACGCTGATGAAGAACATTCTCTTTTTTGCGGACGACAGCGAGCTGACCGGGCAGGTCTTCGCCACCGCCTGTGACGTCGCGGCGTCCGTACCTGTATACCGGCTGAACTTCGCGGCGGACTCCAGCGTCTGGGATTTCCTCGTATGACACACCTGTACATCGCCCGTGGCAACCGGCTCGCGGCGAGGAAGCTCGAAGCCGAAACGGTGATTCTCCGGGCCGACGATTCCGGGCTGTTCGTGCTGAACGAGCTCGGTTCGCTCCTCTGGGGCGCCGCGGACGGCACCACGCCGCTCGCGACCATCGTCGAGCGGGTGATCTGTCCCCAGTTCGACGTCGATACCGCGACGGCGCTCCAGGACGCGACGCGCTTCGCGGAGAGCCTGCGCGACCATCAGATCCTCGAGCTCTCCGACGCGCCGATGGTGCCGCTCGAGCTCGCGCCGATTGCGGACGAGGCGGGGTTATGAGCCGCGTGCTCGACCACGTCATGGATCGCGCGGGAGCGCTCAAGCTCCCGATCTCGGTGCAGTTCGATCTTACCTATCGCTGCAACGAGCGCTGCGTGCACTGCTACCTCGATCACGACGATCACGGCGAGCTCACGACGGCGGAAGTGAAGGACGTGCTGGACCAACTCGCGGCCGCGGGCACGCTGTTCCTGATCTTCAGCGGCGGTGAGCTCCTGCTTCGCAAGGACTTCTTCGAGTTGCTCGCCTACGCGCGGCGGCTGCAGTTCGACGTCAAGATCAAGACCAACGCGCTCCTCATCCGCGAAGCCGACGCGGCGCGGATCCGCGAGCTCGGCGTGCGCCAGGTGCAGGTGAGCATCTACTCGCACCGGGCCGAGGTGCACGACGGGATCACCAAGGTGGCGGGCTCTCTCGACCGCTCGATCGCGGCGATCAGGTTCCTCAAGGCGCAGGGGCTCCGGGTGCTGATCGCGAACGTGTTGATGCGGCAGAACGCCGGCGACTATCCAGGCGTCCAGGCGCTGGCGGCCGAGCTCGGCGCGGAGTTCACGCTCGACCCGACGATCACCCCGAAAATGGATGGCGACACGGGCGTGCTCTCGCTGCGCATTCCGACGGCGCAGCTCCTGAAGGTCTACACCGACAAGTCCCTCGTGGGTGACGCGTCGATCAGTCCGCCGAAGGGACCGGTCGATCCGGAATCGCTGGACGACACCCCCTGCAGCGCCGGACACACCGCCTGCTACGTCTCCCCGTACGGCGACATCTATCCATGCGTGCAGTTTCCGCTGCCGACCGGCAACCTGCGCCGTGAGCGGTTCGAGGACATCTGGCGGCATTCGAAGCCGCTCGAAGAGGTTCGCGCGATCCGGGTGCGCGATCTGCCGACCTGTTCGGTCTGCAGCTTCCACGCGAACTGCACGCGCTGCCCCGGCCTGGCCTACATGGAGGGCAACATGCGCGGCCCTTCATCGGCCGACTGCGAGAAGTCGATGGTGTTCGACGACGCGAGGAGGATTCTTGAAACCAGATGACCCGTCCGATCAGGACCAGCCTGACCAGCATTCGATCGAGCCGCCCGCCAAGCGGCCGTACGTGAAGCCGGCCTTCGAGCACGAGCACGTCTTCGAGACGATGGCGCTCTCGTGCGGCAAGATCACCTCGACCAGCGCGCAGTGCAAGAGCAATCGAAAGAACTCGTGACCGTGATTGCGCCGCCGGAACATGCCGCCACGTCCGATCTCGAGGAGACGGGCGCTCGACTGGTGGGGGAGGTCCTGAAGCGCTGCGGTGAAGCCCGCCTGCGAGTGGGAGGGACGAGCATGCTGCCGACGATTCGGCCGGGTGACGTCTTGCTGATCCGTCCGGTCGAGATCACCAGCGTCGAGCCGGGCGAGGTGATCCTGTTCCGGGCAGGCGGGCGGCTGTTCGTGCATCGGGTGGTGCAGCCCGTCGTCAGTGGGGCCGACCGCATCCTGATCACTCGCGGCGACAATCACGCACACCCCGATCAGCCGGTGACGGCGGTCGACCTGCTCGGACGGGTCGACGAGCAACTGCGCGACGGCGCCGCCGTGGCGATGGCGCGCGCGCCCCTCGGGCAAGGCCGCCGCACGGAGCCGGGCCGTGCGTTCGACGCGCTGTGCCGCATGCGCCGCTTCGCGGAGTTGCTGCGATCGAGCGTGCCGCGTGGCGCGCGCCGGCTGGGTCTACTCGGCCGGGCGGCGAAACCAGGCTGGCGCTCCGCGCAGAGCCCGGTGGACGTAGGCTAGCGGCAGGGCAACCGCGGGCCAGCGCGGATACAGCGATCTGACGTAGTCGCCGCCCGGAAACAGATGCGCGCTCACCAGGGTCAGGCGGGCGCGCCACCCGCCAACGGCCGCGAGGTCGGAGCGCAGCCGATCCACCTCCCGCATTCCGCCCCCCAGGAAACGCGCCGAGGGCTCCGGCGCGTCGCCCGCGCGCGGACGGAGCGACCCGAGCAAGGCGTCGGCGCCACTCGTGGCAAAGCGCTCACACGCCAACTCGATCCCCCGGGAACAGACGGCGCGCATCGATCGCGCGGCGGCCAGGGCGGCAAACACCGTCCGCTCCTCCTTGGTCAACGTGGCGGTCAGCAGATGGATGTCCCACAGCCACAGCAGATCGGCCGAATCGTGGTGGTGGGCGACGCGGTGAAGACACGCCAGAAAGAGCGCATCCGGCGGCGACAAGATGCGCGCGTCAGGACCGAGTGCCGGGAGCGGGACCGCTCTCGCGGCGAGCTCCCCGAAGGCGAGCGCATCACCAAAGACATGCGGCACGGCGATCTTCCAGTGCAGGTCCAGGTGCTCCGCGCAGGAGGGGTTTCCGCCGAGCAGGTAGTGCCGCTGCGTCATCACCGAGTCGTGGCTCTGTTCGGGGGCATGCAGCCAGCCAGCCGCGAGGAGCACGCGGTCGGCGGCCTCCAGGTCGCTGCGCGCGATCAGCACGTCCAGGTCCGCGCGGGGACGCAGGTGCGGCGCCGCATAGAGTGAGTAGGCCAGCGCCGCCCCTTTCATCAGGAGCGCGTCGATGCCTGCCGCGGCGAGGCCGCGCAGCATCCGCGTCAGTTCCCGCTCCCGGAACAGATCGGCAATCGCCGCCTCACGCAGTTCCGCCGACCAGCCGGCGCGGATCCCGTCGTCTTCGATGCGTCCCAGGCGGCCGTGCGCCAGCAGCAGGTGAACGCGGTGGAACCGAGCGAGGTCGAGGACGCCGCGCGACAGCTGTCCGTCCTCCCCACGAAGGGCTGAACAGAGTGCGTCGTGCAGTGGGCCGCGATCTGCGCTGACGGATGCGGAGGAAGGCACCGGGTTGGACGCGCGCCGGAGCGCGCTCAGCTCCAGAGTGAGCCGAGGAGGATCTTGCGGAACTGCGCGTGCTTCAAGAGGGCCAGCGCGGAGCTGCTGTGCCAGTTGAAGTCGGCGGTCTGCTTGAGGAGTGGGACCAGGCCGTCGATCCGCGCGAGCTCGACCAGTGCGTTGATCGCGCGATCGTTGAGCCTGGTGGCGAGCGCGCGGAACTTCAAGCCGATGCGGATCTCCGACCCGAGCCGGGAGCGCCAGCGATCCTCGTATCCATGCAGTGTCGCCTCGCTGAGGTCGTTGGCCCGCAGGGCGGGGTGGAGCACGTCGGCCGCGATCGCGCCGCTGATCAGGCTGTAGTAGATGCCGCCGCCGGTGGTAGGTTTCACGAGGCCGGCGGCATCGCCGACGGCGATGAGCCGGTTGCCGTACGTCTTGGTGACCGGTCCAAGCGGGAGAATCTTCATGCGCGGCGAGGGCCAGGGATCGCTGTTGACGGCGTAGCGGGCGCGGAGGGTGGCCGCAAACTCCGTGAAGCGCGCCACCGCCCCTTCCTCGCACATCAGGCCGACCCGATTGAACTGCTGATTGCCGCGCAGGAACGGCACAGTCCAGGCGAAGCCGCCCGGCGCCACGGCCCGCCCCAGATTCACCTCGACCTGGTCCGGCCCTTC
>JBDTSX010000496.1:0-4181 GCA_039930925.1 Acidobacteriota bacterium
GCCATTTGTGAACCCGTGGCTTCCGCCTTGAGTCCATTTGTGAACCCGTGGCTTCCGCCTTCAGGCGGAAGGACAAGCAGCCTGTTTTGAAGCTCGTCGTCCATTTCGACCCCGCGCCAACAGCCGGAAGGATCAGTCCGGAGGGCCCGCTTCGACTGTCCCGGTTGACTGTCCCCGTTCGCGGGAGACGACGAACTCCACCCGGCCGACGCCGAGCCTGTCGCCGACCTTGAGCATCGCCTGCGTGACCCGCTCACCATTGACGAAGATGCCGTTGGTACTGTCGAGATCGGCGACCTCGAGCGCGCCTGCGCCCGCCGTCAGCCTGCAGTGCAGCCGCGACACCAGTGCCGCGTCCACGATGAACTCAGCCCCGGCGGAGCGCCCCATCGTCTTGATGTTGCCCGGCAGGATGCGGAACGTGAGCGGCGTCTCGATCTGTTCCTGTGCTTTGAGCAGCCACATATGGCTTACAGGGCGAGGACGCGGGGATGGACGACCTGGCCGCCGCGGGTGAGCAGCGTTTCACGCGTGATCTCGTCTTCGGTATCGATTGGCAGCGCCGGCTGCGCCGCGCCGGTCTTGCCGAGCAGGTGCGTAAGGAACGTGGTGATGTTCTTTGAATACATCTGGCTCGCGTGATACGGCACGAGCGCCGGGGGATTGGAGGGTCCGAGGATCGTCACGCCCCGGTGCACCACGATTTCGTCGGGCCTGGTCAGCTCGCAATTGCCGCCGCGTTCGGCCGCAAGATCGACGATCACCGAGCCGGGGGCCATCGCTTCGACCATCTCGGTGGTCAGGAGAATCGGCGCCGGCTTCCCGGGAATCAGCGCGGTCGTGATCACCACGTCGCTGGCGGCGACCACCTTCAGCATCATCTCGCGCTGCCGCTTGTAGAAGGCCTCGTCCTGCGCCTTCGCATATCCGCCCTTGTCTTCGGAGTCAGCGGACTCGAGTGGCAGCTCGACGAACCGGGCGCCGAGACTTTGTACCTGCTCCTTCACCGCCGGCCGGACGTCGTACGCTTCGACCTTTGCACCGAGCCGCCTCGCGGCGGAGATCGCCTGGAGCCCGGCGACGCCGGCGCCCATGATGAACACCCGTGCCGGCGAGACCGTGCCGGCCGCGGTCATCAGCATCGGGAACATCCGCGGCAGCGTGTTGGCCGCCAGTAGCACCGCCTTGTAGCCGGCGATCGTCGCCATCGACGACAGCGCGTCCATGCTCTGCGCGCGGGTGATCCGGGGCATCAGCTCCATTGAGAAGAGCGTCACACCGGTCGCGGCCAGTGCGCGAATCGCCTGCGGCGCGCCGAGCGGATCCGCGAAGCCGATCACCGTCTGGCCGGAGCGCAGCAGGCCCGCATCCGCGGGCACCGCGCGAACCTGGAGGATGATGTCGGCGGTCCCGAAGACCTCCGCGCGACTTGCCAGGGTGGCCCCCTGCGCGGAGTACGCCGCGTCGAGGAAGCCGGCCGCCGCGCCGGCGTCGTGCTCGACGACGACCTCGAGGCCCGCCTTGACGAGTGCCGCGGCCGCGGCGGGAATCACCGCCACGCGGGCCTCGCCCGGCCATGTCTCTCTTGGGATACCGACTTTCATTGGTCAGAGTTTATGCGATCGGCGCGCCTATTTCCTGAGCCAGTCCACGATCGCCTTGGCCACCGCCGGCGTGACCGTTTTATCCACGAGGCCGTCGTACTCCGAGACCTCGCCGGTGGTGGCGGGCACGAGCAGATGGTTGATGCCCGGGAGGTGCAGCAGTTCGACGGCGCCGGCCTTCTTGCGCGCGCGCGCGAGCTGCTCGAGCGTGTCGGCCTGCTCGGCGGGAACCTGGCGATCGAGATCGCCCTGCACGATCAGGATCGGTTGCTTGATCTTCGGCATCACTTTCGCCGGGTCGAAGATCAACAGGCTCCTGAACCACGGGGACTCCGCCTGCGCACGAAGGTCGGGCGGCAGCGCCTCCCAACCCTTGTCGGTGATCGCGGTCGTCTGAATCTTCTTCTGCAGCGCGATCTTGAGCTGGCGCTCTTCGTCCGACACCTTCATGATGTCCAGCATGTGGCGCTGCTGTTCGAGAACCAGGTCCGCGCCGCTGCTGCCGGGAGCGGCGACCAGCACGAGCGATGCGATCTTCTTCTCGCGCGTCGCCGCCAGCATCGCGACCGCTCCGCCTTCGCTGTGGCCCGCGACCGCGATGTGCGCGGTCTCGATGTCGTCGCGCTTCGCGAGCCACCTGACGGCGGTGATCAAATCGTCCGCGTAGTCGTCGAGCGTGGCGCGTTCACTCCGTCCGCCGCTCTGGCCGACGCCCCGCTTGTCGTAGCGGAGGACGACGAATCCCTGTTGCGCGAGCGATCCGGCGAGCTGCGCGAAGATCGGGATCCCGGCGACCACCTCGTCGCGCTCCACTGCTCCCGAGCCGGCGACCAGCACGATCGCGGGATTGCGGAGGCGGCCGGTGCCGGGAGGGACGGTCATCGTTCCCGCGAGATTGAAGCCCACCGCCGGGATGATCACGTCCGTGTCGGTCGGGTTTCGGATCGGCTGCGTCCGCGTCGTCACGGTCGCCAGGTCCGATCGGATCAGCCGGAGCCCGGCGGCGGGAATCTCGAGCCGCACCAGGCGCGAGCGGGCATCGATCGTGACCGTCCCGTCCAGCACGCGGCCCGGGTTTTGAAACGCGACCTCGTAGCGGCGCGTCGCGATCGGTCCCGCCGGACTCGGCAACTGCTCGGCCGTGACGCCTTTCACGGCGATCTTGATCTCCGCCTGCGGCGCGATATAAGCCGGCAGCTCCGTGCCCGGCTGCGCCGAGGCCAGCCGGGCCGCCAACACTTCGTAGCCGGCATAAAAGTTGTTCGGCAGCACGATCGTGCGCGCCGAGACCTGATCGTTCTTGGAATTGGTCACGCCGTTCTGGACGATCTCGTTGATCGCCGTCGTCATCGCAAACGAGGTGCTGAGCCCGATCGCCCGCGGACCTTGCGCGGTCGTCTGTGTCGCCTCGACATGAAGCTCCAGCGGCTGCCAGTCCGCCGCATACTTCACCTCGTACCGATTGAGGGTGAGATTGAGCGGAGCGCCGTACTGCGCGGTGGACGAGATCACCCATGTCGAGCCGTTGCGGACAACGCGAACCTGTTCGGTGCCGACGCGCACACCCGCGAGGAAGAGCGTGAACTCGGCATTCCCCGTGAACCCGGCCCCGACGAGAACCTGGGCCGGCGGCTGCGTCGCCTGGGGCGCCGGTGCCTGCGGGGGCTGCGGCGGCGCGGGAGTCTGCGCCCTCGCCGCGGCCGGGGCAACCGCTATTAGGGCCGCCAGCATCGCGGCAGTACAATGGCGGATTAACTGCATCCCATCAGGATATCAGCAACCTCTCCGATGTTTTCACTCGACCAGTACCGCGCGCTTCACGAGGGAGCGGGGCTCGTGGACCGCTCGGATCGCGGGCGGCTGATGCTGACCGGGGCCGATCGCCGCGCCTACCTTCAGGGTCTGCTCACGAACGACATCGTCGCGCTCACACCGGGGACCGGCTGTTACGCGGCGTACCTGACGGCGCAGGGACGCATGATCGCCGACATGCGCCTGTTCGAGATCGGGGACGCGTTGATGGTCGATCTCGACGGCAGCCTCGCCGAACCGGTACGCGCCCGGTGGACGCAGTTCATCTTCAGCGAGGATGTGGCGATTCAGGATCGGTCCGCGACGACGGCGCAACTCGGCGTCTTTGGTGCACGGGCCGCCGAAGTGATCGCCGCAGCCCTCGCGACTCTCGAGTCCCGAGCCCCGAGCCCCGAGCCCCGAACCCCGACCGCGGAGCTCCTGCAAGCCATGCCGCTCTACGGCAACGGCCGCTGGCTCGTCCAGGGCGGCTCCGTGGTCGTCTTGCGGAGCGACGATGTGGGAGTGTCGGGCTTCGACGTCATCATTTCGGTGAATCTGAAGGAGCAGTTCGTCACGCTGCTTCAGGATGCGGGCGCCGTCGAGGTCGGGCCGGAAACCGCTGAGGTATCGCGTGTCGAGGCCGGCCGGCCGCTATTCCTGGCCGATATGGACACCGACACGATCCCGCTCGAGGCCGGCATCGAGGACCGCGCGATCAGCCTGACGAAAGGCTGCTACGTGGGGCAGGAAATCATCATTCGCGTCCTGCACCGAGGACACGGC
>JBDTSX010000497.1:0-4180 GCA_039930925.1 Acidobacteriota bacterium
TAGATGCTCGAGACGTCCTTGGCGGTGATCACCGCTTCTTCGTCGACGTCGCAGAACAGCGCGATCTTCCGCTTGATGTCCTGATCGAGGAACCGGTCGGTGCGGCAGAGCAGGATGTCCGGCTGGATCCCGATGGCGCGGAGATCGCGAACGCTGTGCTGCGTCGGCTTGGTCTTCAGCTCGCCGGCGGCGCCAATGAACGGCACCAGCGTCAGGTGAATGTACAGCGTGTTGTCGCGGCCGACGTCCTGACGCAGCTGCCGGATCGCTTCGACGAATGGCAGGCTCTCGATGTCGCCGACCGTGCCGCCGATCTCGACCAGGACGATGTCCACGTCCCTGGCGACGGCACGGATGCTGTCCTTGATTTCGTTGGTGATGTGCGGGATGACCTGCACGGTGCGGCCGAGATAGTCGCCGCGGCGCTCCTTCTGGATCACCGAGAGATAGATCTTGCCGGTGGTCCAGTTGTTCTGACGGGACGTGACCTGGTTGGTGAAGCGCTCGTAATGACCCAGATCCAGGTCGGTCTCGGCCCCGTCGTCGGTCACGTACACTTCGCCGTGCTGGTACGGACTCATCGTCCCCGGGTCGACGTTGATATAGGGGTCGAACTTCTGCAGGGCTACTCTGTAGCCGTGCCCTTCGAGAAGCGCCCCGATCGACGCGGCCGCGAGCCCCTTGCCGAGCGACGAGACCACGCCGCCCGTGACCAGGATGTACTTGACTGGCCGGCGGGGCTCGCTGGTGCCCGCTGCTGTCGACTCGGTGTGTTCCTGCATCGTCCTCTCTCTCCGGCCGGCCTTCGGCGTTGTGGCGATAGCGTTCGGGCGGGGGACGCGCGATGTCCCCTCCGCGTCCGGCGCACCCGGACTGGGTTCGTTCGGCGCGGCCTTGATCAGCCGCGCTGCGCGCTCACCGGATCGTCCGCGGGAGCCGGGGGGCGCGTGGCGTCATTGGTGCGGACCCGCTCCAGATCCTCCGGCGTGTCGACGCCGACCGACTCGAAGGTGGTTTCCTCGGCTTTGATGCGGATCCCGTATTCGAGCGCGCGCAGTTGCTCGAGCGCTTCCGACTGTTCCATCGCCGTCTGCGGCAGCGCCGCCAGACGCAACAGGCAGTCGCGCCGGTAGACGTACAAGCCGATGTGCCGCCAGGCCGGCGCCGGCGGGCAGCCCTGCCGTGCGAACGGAATCGGCGCGCGTGAAAAGTAGAGCGCGAAGCCGTCGCGGTCGACGACCACTTTGGTGACGTTGGGATTGTGCAGTTCCGCGGGATCGTCGATCCGCCGCCGCAGCGTGCTCATCATCAGCGCCGGATCGGCAGTGAATGGCGCCACCGCCTGGTCGATCATCGCCGGCTCCATGAGCGGCTCGTCCCCCTGGACGTTGACGATCAGCGCGCAGTCCAAGTCCGCGGCGATTTCCGCAATCCGATCGGTGCCGCTCTGGTGCGTCGGCGACGTCATCCGCGCGTCGCCGCCGAACGCGAGCACGGCGCGGTAAATGCGTTCGTCATCGGTCGCCACGATCACCGAGGTGATCGAGCGGGCCGCTGCAGTCCGCCGGTACACGTGCTCGATCATCGGCTTGCCGCCGATCGCCGCGAGGGCTTTGCCGGGGAGCCGTGATGACTGATACCGCGCGGGGATGACTGCGACGGCGGTGGCGAAAACTGGATTTGAGGAAGGCCCGGGACTGGAAACGGGGGGCACGGCAAATCTTACCACAACTGCACGCGGCTTCCTGCCGATCTGATGGGCCGCAAGGGGGCTCATCTGGCGTGTGGTTTCTTTCCCCGGCCGCCGGCGTCGGTAGTACTATCACCCCATCGGCGCCATGACACCTGAACGAACCGCGGCCTACATCGGCGGAGGGATCCTGCTGGCGGCGTGGCTCACGTCGGCCGCCGCTGTCACCCAGCAGCCGCGTGTCGGTCCCGCACCGCGACCCACGCCGGAGAGCGTGCAGCTCGATGCGCTCGCCTCCGAGGTGCAGTCCCAGGCCACGCGGCTGCGGCAGCGCCTCGCGAGCGCGCCCGCGCCGCAGGTGCCGATCCGTAATCCATTTGTCTTCTCGTCGCGACGTGCGGAGGTCCGCCCCGCCGCGGCGCGACCGCTCGCGGCTCCGCCGATGGAGACCGCGCTGCCGGCGCCGATCGAGCCGGACCTCGTACTCCTTGGCGTGGCTGAGCAGGATGGCATTCGGACCGCGATGATGGCGGCCGGGGACGAGCTGCTGATGGTGACCGCGGGGCAGCCCGTCGGCGGACGGTATAGCGTGTCCGCCGTCGGGCCCGATGACGTCGAATTGAAGGAGCTCGTGACCGGCGTTACGCGACGCCTGGCGCTGAAGCCACCAGCTTCACCTCAGTAATCCCGCGGGCGCCGCGCAGTTCCTCGACGGCTCGCGCGTTACCCTCGTCGTTCACACCCGCCTGATCCAGCGTCACCACGCCGACCGCGCCCCCTTCGAGGCGCCCCAGCGCGAAGCTCGCGATGTTGATCTTGTGCCGGCCGAGAATCGAGCCCACTTCGCCAATCACGCCGGGCCGGTCCTCGTTGCGGATGACGATCAGGGTGCCCGTACCGTCGAGCGGGGCTTCGATCGCGACGCCGTCGAGCATCGTCAGTCTCGGCGAGTCCCCTTCGAACACCGTCCCTTCGATCCAGCGCTCGCCGCCGGTCGTCAGCAGCTTCACCGACAGCATGTTGGCAAACGACCTCGGGCGCGAGCTGCGCGAGTCGATCACTTCGATGCCGCGCTCGGCGGCGATCGCCCGCGCGTTGACGACCGTCACGTTCGACGACAGCATCGGCTTGAGCACGCCGGCGACGACGGCGCTCGACAGCAACTGCGCATGCGTGCTCACGAGCGGTCCGTAGTAGCGGATGCCGATGCCGTGGGTGCGGCCCTCGCCGAGCTGCGAGACCAGCGTCCCCAGCCGCTCGGCGAGCAGCATGAACGGGCGGATCTTCGCGAACTCCTCGCCCGGCACGCTCGGAAAGTTGACCGCGTTCCGGATCACCCCTTCGCGGAGGAAGTCGCGGAGCGCGACGACGGTTTCGATGCCGACCTGCTCCTGCGCCTCGACCGTCGAGGCGGCGATGTGTGGAGACGCGATCACCTGCGGCAGCTTGGCGAGGCGCCAGTCGGCCGGTGGCTCGCTCTGGAACACATCCAGGCCGGCGCCGGCGACCTGGCGCGCCTCGATCGCGTCGGCGAGCGCGCCTTCGTCGATGAGCTCGCCGCGGGCGGTGTTGATGATCCTGATGCCGGCCTTGCAGCGGGCGAACCGCGCCGCGTTGAACAGGTGCCGCGTTTCCGGCGTGGACGGGAGGTGCAGCGTGATGTAGTCCGACACTTCGCAGAGGTCGTCGAGCGAAAGCAGCTGAATGCCCAGCGTGCCGGCGACCTGTTCCGAGATGAAGGGGTCGTGCGCGACCAGGTTCATCCCGAACGCCCGCGCGCGCGACCCGACCTCCTGCCCAATCCGGCCGAGCCCGACGATGCCCAGCGTCTTTCCGCGCACTTCGGAACCGGTCAGCTTTTTCTTTTCCCAGACCCCCGCTTTCATCGACGCGTCCGCCGCCGGAATTGAGCGCGAGAGCGCCAGGATGAGTGCGAGCGCGAGCTCGGCGACGCTGATGCTGTTGGCGCCCGGCGCGTTCATGACGACGATGCCCCGTTCGGTGGCGGCGGGAACGTCCACGTTGTCGACGCCGGTGCCGGCGCGCGCGATCACCCGCAGGCGCGGTGCGGCAGCCATCACCGCCGCGGTGACTTTCGTGGCGCTGCGGACGACGATCGCGTCGGCCTCGGCGAGATCGCGCGAGAGATCCTCGGCGCTTCGCCCGGCGCGGGCATCGATGGTCCATCCTGGTACGCTGCGGAGCAATTCAACGGCGGAGGCGGGAAGCTGGTCGGCTATGACGATATGCATGATGCGGTCGTTATTCTCCAGTCGTCGGTGGTTTCTCGAGCCCCGCCTCGTCTTGAAGGCGCGGTCCTCTCATTCGACGCTTGCTTCAGTATAATGTCGTGTTTCGTCGAACTGTATGCGCACGCTGTCGCGTCAGTGCGCGCACCACGATGGTGCAAACCGCTCGAAACTGCGGATTGATGCGGGCGATGTGCCGGCGCGGCGTCCGATTTCCACAACGTTTTCCACAGATCCTGTG
>JBDTSX010000498.1:0-4176 GCA_039930925.1 Acidobacteriota bacterium
CCTGCGAGGGAGAGAACTGGACGGTGCGGCAGATCAACGCCGTGATGCAGGGCCCGGACTGGCCGACCACGGCGATCGTCCTGACCTGGGACGACTTCGGCGGGTTCTACGATCACGTCCCGCCCCTCCGGATCGACCATCTGGGGCTCGGCCCACGGGTGCCGTTGATCCTCATTTCTCCCTATGCCCGCGAGCAGACCATCTCGCATACCACCTACGAATTCGCATCGGTGCTGCAGCTGATCGAGAACCGCTACAAGCTCAAGGCGCTGTCGAAGCGGGAGGTCGAGGCCAACAGCCTCCTCGATATGTTCGACTTCTCGCAGCCGCCGGCGCCGCGGCTGATCCTGCCGCTGCGGAAGTGCTCGTAGACGGCTTGCAGGGTTGACCCGCCATCACACAAGAGCCTTCTTCGGCCCGCGCGAGGATCCCGCCGCGACGAGCCTGACGGGGACGGGCGCGAGCCCGCCATCGACCGTCTTTTGTGGGCACGCGTGTGGCGGTTCAGACGCTGCTCGACTACTTCTTGCCGACCATGATGATCGTGAAGGAGCCAGGAATCGCGGCTCCGCGGCCGCCGCCACGGCCGCCGGCCGGTGGCGTGGTCCCCGCCGGCGGGGGTGGTGGAGGCGGCCCCTGCTCTGAAGCCATGGCGAAGAGGTGACCCGTCTTGCTGTCGAACGCGATCGTGCGCGCGCCGTTCGACGGCCACGTTTTCACGTTCTGCACCAGCTCGAAACTCGTCGGGCTCTTTTCCTTGATGATGGTCATCGTTCCGTTGCCTTGGGAGCTGAACGCTTCCATCGTCCCGGGACTGAAGACCGCGCCGTCGGACCCGCCGGCGAGCGGCAGCCGGTCGAGGATCTTCCCGTCCTTCGCACTCAGGATGACGAAGGTCTGTGGCGGCTTGGCGTTCGGATCAAGCGCCGGCGGCGGTCCGGGCGGCGGTGTCTGTCCAGGCGTTCCCCGTGCCGGGGCCGGCCCGGTCGCGGCGCACGCCGCGAACAGGATCTGATTCTTCCCATCCAGCGCGAGCCCATTGCACCCGCCGTTGTCTCCGAACGGATAGGTCGCGGTCACCTTCATCGTCTTGGCGTCGATCACCGCGACACTGCCGGGCCGTTCCTGGAGGACTTGGTAGAGGGTGCCCCTGCCGTCGCCGACTGTCTGCTCCGGCGTGCCGCCGAGGTCGATGTTTCCGAGCACCGTCCCGTCCTTGGCGTCGACCACCATCAGGCTCTTCGTCGGATGGCTGCCGATGTAGACGCGATCGTTGGAGGTGTCGCAATAGATGCCGTCGGCGCTGAATCCCGCCGGAACCTCGAGCGTCTTGACGAGCTTCAGCGTCTTGACGTCGAACATCGAGGGCTGGGGATGATCGCTGGTGAACCCGTGGCCCGTCTTCGGGCACACCGTCGCGCCGTTGCCGCCAACGCCCGGAATCACGCCCACCGGTTCAAGCGTGTCGAGATCGAAGATCGTGACCCGCTTTTCGAAGGCGGGCACCTCCGGCGTCGTGTCCGTCGCCGGCCGCACCTGGGTCGCGCCGCGCGTGATGTAAAGCCGCCGCCCGATCGTGTCGGCGAAGATGTAGTCCGTGCCACCCTCGCCACCGACGTTCGCGGTCTTGAGGACCTTGTACGGCCCGTCGGTGACGGCCTGAAAAGCGAGTCCCGCAGGTGTGAAGAGCGCGATCAGAACGATGAAGAAAAGCGCGTATCGTCTCATCAGAGAACTCCCCTCAATACTTTAAGAAGCCGAACATCCGCGCGATTGCCGCGCGAACTCGTGACGCCAAGGCACGTAGTATCCCCGAGGTGGATTAACGGGGAATGAATATCTCGGAAAACCACAGGCGAACCGGGTTTCATGGCATCCGGACGCCGTCCTGGTGTTCGGTTGAGTCGTCCTGGTCAGGCACGTCTGCGCGCCGGTACGCAGCGCGACGCAATGAAGGCGAGACCATTCACTCCGTGATCTCCGCACGCTGCAGGACTGGTTCATCCGCGATCAGCTCAATGCCGTGCCGGGCTCGCTCTTTGACAGTCAGGTCGGCCGCCAGATATGATTGTCAGTAACAACAATGGTTCGCCCATCGACAGCCGCCGCGGATTCAACCCAGACCGCACTCGACCGCGACGCCGCCGCCCTCCACGACGCGGTTGCTGATCTTGTTCGTGTCTATCAGTTTCGTGACCGCGACAGCATCTGCTGCCACGACGTGTCGGTGACGCAGTGCTACGCGCTCGAGACCCTCGTGGAGCACGGTCCGATGCGACTCAGTGCGCTCGCCGAGCGCCTGTTCCTGGACAAGAGCACGACGAGCCGTGTCGTGAGCACCCTGGTCCGAAAGGGATATGTCGAGCAGCGTGCTGACGCGACGGATGGCCGCGCGACGACGTTGAGCGCCACCCGTCAAGGCCAGCGCCTCTGTACGCGTATCACGGGCGAGCTCGTCGCACAGCAGAAGCAGTTGTTGCAGGACCTCGATCCGGATATTCGGGCCGGTGTCGTCGAGGTCATCCGTCGGCTGTCGCAGGCGGCCGATGCAAGGTTCCGCTCTGGGGTGGGTCCCACCGGCGCGACATGCTGCGTGGCGGGCGATGCCCCCCCAGCGTGAAGCTGATTCTTTTTTCGGCACACTTAGTTGCTACTGACAATCACATAAGGAGCTGGTCATGTCCGACACACACGTTCAGGATGCCGTGCGGGAGAAATACGGGGCGATCGCTCGGAGCGTCGGGAAAACCGGGTGCTGCGGGCCAAGCGCATGCGGTTGTGGCGATCCCATTACGTCGGACTTGTATTCCGATGGAGAAACAGCCGGACTTCCGGCCGAGGCCGTCGCCGTCTCGCTCGGCTGCGGCAATCCGACGGCCCTCATCGATCTTCAACCGGGCCAGACGGTCCTCGATCTCGGATCCGGCGGCGGCATCGATGTACTGCTGTCCGCGAAGCGGGTCGGACCGACCGGCAGGGTCTACGGGCTGGATATGACGGACGACATGCTGCAGCTGGCGCGCGAGAATCAGCGTAAGGCGGGCGCAACCAATGTCGAGTTTCTCAAGGGCACCATCGAGGCGATTCCGCTCCCGGACCAATCAGTGGACGTGATCATCTCGAACTGCGTCATCAATCTGTCCGTGGACAAAGACGCGGTGTTTCGCGAGGCCTTCCGTGTACTCAAGCCCAATGGCCGGTTCGCGGTGTCCGATGTGGTGATCCGCGCAGATGTGCCGGCAGAGATCCGTCGCAGCCTGGAGCTCTGGGTGGGCTGTGTGGGAGGCGCGCTTCAGGCCGAGGAATACGTCTCAAAACTGGAGGCCGCAGGATTCATCGGCGTCGAGCTCGATCCGTGGCGCGTGTACCAGGTCGACGATGCGCGGGCGTTTCTTGCTGAGACCGGCGTCGATGTCGATCAGATCGCGCCGCAAATTGCTGGCAAGGTTGTGAGTGCGTTCATCCGTGCGCGAAAGCCGGAAGCGAAGGCGTGCTGTGGACCGACCTGCTGCTCCGAAACGGCAACCCAGCGACTCGATGACTGAACGTGAGGGCAGCGCATGCAGGTGAACATCGAACAGGCAACCGCTGACGACGGACCAGCCATCTTGCGGCTGCTGTCGAACAGCGCACTGCCGACAGTTGGAGCGCTCGACCATCTCAACAGAGCGATGGTTGCCCGTGAGGGCAGCCGCGTGGTGGGCTGCGCAGTCCTGGAAGTCCATACGGAGGGGGTGCTGCTGCGTTCCGTTGCTGTCGATGCGGCCTTCAAAGGGCGAGGAGTGGGGACGCGGCTGAACGTGGCGCACTTCCGCGAGATCGGCCACAAGTTCGGGCGATGGATCGACGTGACGTATTTTCAGCTTCTGCTGTGAGCATCCGCGCGCCTGTTGAAGGGAGGTTCGTCGTCGATCCGTCGTGACACTCGGACAAGACGGGCAGCCTGCGGCAGGATGCGTTCGTGCCGCGGCTGAAGGCAGCGATGACGCCTGTCGCACCGGCAGCGCCGAGCATGGCCGCGGCGGCCCGCGGTGCTGAAGGTGGCCGCGCTGGTGCCGACAAGGCGAAGGAGAACTTCCCGCGGAGCAACCACGACAACGGGATGTCTCAGGGCTTCACGGGCGTGTAGGTCTTGCTGAAGTTGGTCCGGCTGTTCAGGACGGTGAACGTTCCGTC
>JBDTSX010000499.1:0-4175 GCA_039930925.1 Acidobacteriota bacterium
CATGAACGCGGCGAGGCTCAAGCCGATCTGCTGCGCCGGTAACACGTTCGTGGTGTCGGCGGCCCGGGTGGACGAGTTATCGTAGGTGAACGTCCCCATGTTCCCGGTGCCGTCCTGGGCAGTGCGCTGGGCCCACTGCACGTCCACGCCGCCGCGCAAGGTGTGCGACCCGCGCGTGTTCGTGAGGTTCGACTGCGCCTGGTCGATCGTGACCGAGGTCGCTGGCGCCGGCCGGGGCGCTTTGAGAGCGAGCCGGCGATAGAATTGCCTCACCGTGAGAAAAGAGTTCGCGCTATTTCTCTTGCTGGTCGTGTTGTGCGCCATCGTCACGGCGCTCAACCCCCGCTTCGTGTCGGCCTCGAATCTTCAGAACACCGGTCGCCTGATCGGCGCGTTCGGGATTTTCAGCCTGGGGCTCGGCCTGGTGATCATGACCGGCGGCATCGATCTGTCGGTCGGTTCGGCGTTCGCCCTGCTCGGCGTGCTGCTGTCGATCATGCTGACCGAGTGGCACGTCGCCTGGCCACTGGCTGTGCTGGCCCTGCTGGCGGTGGGGGCGTTCCTCGGCTGGATTCATGGCATGCTCATCACCCGCCTGGGGCTGCAGCCCTTCATCGTCACCCTGTGCGGGCTCCTCTTGTACCGTGGTCTGGCGCGCTTCATCGCCGACGACGAGACGAAAGGGTTTGGCGACTCGGCAGGATTCGAGACCCTGCAGCGGCTGGCCACCGGCAGCCTGCTCCATGTCCCGACCCCGTTCGTCCTGCTCACCGTCATAGGCGTCGTGATGTGGGTGATCTTGCACCGGTCCGTGTACGGCCGACACCTGTTCGCCACCGGCCGCAACGAGACCGCCGCGCGGTACTCCGGCGTCAACACGCAGCGGGTCGTCGTGAGCGCGTACGTGATCCTTGGCGTGCTGACCGGGGTGTCGGCGATCGTCTTCGCGTTCTACACGAATTCGGTCTCGCCATCGTCGCACGGGAACTTCTTCGAGCTGTACGGGATCGCGGCGGCCGTGCTCGGCGGGTGCAGCCTGCGCGGCGGCGAGGGATCGGTGGTGGGGATTCTGCTCGGGACGACGCTGCTGCAGGTGCTGCAGAATCTGGTCAACCTGCTCGGCATTCCGAGCTCGCTGAATTTCGCCGTGATGGGCAGCGTGATTCTGGTCGGCGTGGTCGGCGATCAGCTGCTCCAGCGCCGCGCCGTGCGCGTCCGCACGAAATAGGAGGCGCGCCGTGGGATCGCGACGCCCCACGATGAAGGGCCCAGGAAGGCGCCGCCTTCGCCTGGGGCCGCGCGCCGTGTGGTTGGGCGTCGCGTTGAGACAACGGTCAGCGGCAGGATGAGAGCGATCGCTCTCTCCGTGCGGCGAACATGAGGAGAATCGAATGCCGAGAAGAATCGCCGCGCTGCTGTGCGCGGGTGTGCTCGTCGTCAGTGGTTGTGCGCGTGAGCAATCGTCCACGAAGAGGATCGCCTTCATCACCAACAACGCCGCCGATTTCTGGACCATCGCGCGCCGAGGCACGGAGAAGGCCGACGCCGGCCTGGCGGACGTGGTCGTCGAGTTCCGGCTCGGCGACGGCACTGCGGCGGCGCAGAAGCGCATCCTGGACGACCTGCTGGCGAAAGGCGTGGACGGCATCGCGATCAGCCCGGTCGACCCGGCCAACCAGACGGCGATGCTGAACGACGCGGCGAAGCAGGCGATCGTGTTCACGCACGACAGCGACGCGCCGGACAGCAAGCGGGAGTGCTATGTCGGCACCGACAACGTGGCGGCCGGCCGGCAAGCAGGGGAGCTGATCAAGGAAGCGCTGCCGCAAGGGGGCAAGATCGCGCTGTTCGTGGGCAAGCTGGACGCGCGCAACGCGCAGGAGCGCCTGCAGGGCATCAAAGAGGCGATCGCCGGTTCGAGCATCGAGATCATCGACGTGCGCACCGACGACACGGATCAGGTCCGCGCCAAGGCCAATGTGTCCGAGATGCTGGTCAGCCACCCGGAGACCGCCGCGCTGGTCGGGTTGTGGAGCTACAACGGGCCGGCGATTCTCAACGCCGTGCGGGATGCCGGCAAGACCGGGCAGGTGAAGATCATCGCGTTCGACGAAGACGATGAAACGCTGACCGGGGTCAAGTCGGGGGCGATCGTCGGCACGGTGGTACAGCAACCGTACGAATTCGGCTTCCAGTCGATTACGCTGCTCGAGAAGGCTCTCAAAGGCGATCGGTCTGGCATCCCACCGAGCCGCCAGCTGTTCATCCCCACGAAGGTGATCCGCCAGAACAACGTCGACGAGTTCAGGACGACACTGACGCAGCTCCGCGGCCGGTGACCGGCGCGCCGCTCCTTCAGCTACGGGCGATTCAGAAACGCTTTCCTGGCGTGCACGCGCTCCGCGGCGTGCACCTCGACCTGCACGCGGGAGAGGTGGTCGCGCTGCTCGGCGAGAACGGTGCCGGCAAGTCGACGCTGATGAAGATCATCGGCGGCGTCGAGCAGCCCGACTCCGGTGAGGTGCTGGTCGACGGCGCGCCCGTGGTCGTGCGTGACGTCGACACCGCGACGGCGCTCGGGATTGCGTTCATCCACCAGGAACTGAACCCGCTCGACAATCTCGACGTGGCCGGCAACGTCCTGCTCGGACGCGAGCCCACGCAGTGGGGGGCGCTGCGGCTGATCGATCGCGTGAGGATGCGGGAGACGGTGCGGGCCTACCTCGATCAGGTCGGTCTGGAGGTTTCGCCGGACACCCCGATGGCCGCACTGTCGATCGCCGGGCAGCAGCTCGTCGAGGTGGCCAAGGCGCTGTCGCTCGACGCCCGGTTGATCATCATGGACGAGCCGACCTCCAGTCTGACGCTCGTCGAAACGGGCCGCCTGCACGAGGTGGTCAGGTCCCTGCGCGAGCGGGGCGTGGGAATCATCTACATCACCCACCGGCTCGGCGAGGTGCGCGCGGTCGCCGATCGTGCGGTCGTGCTGCGCGACGGGGCGAACGCCGGCACACTCGCACGCGACCAGCTCACCCACGACAACATGATTGGGCTGATGGTCGGGCGCGACCTCGATCTCGAGCACGAGACGACGCGCGCCCAACGCGGCAGCGGCTTCAGGATCGAAGGTCTGCGCACGCGCCGGTATCCGCAGCATGCCGTATCGTTCGCGGTCGGCCGCGGAGAGATTCTCGGGATGGCAGGCCTGGTCGGCGCCGGCCGTTCCGAACTCGCGCGGGCGATCTTCGGGATCGAGCCGCCAATCGCTGGAACGGTGAGCCTCCATGGACAGCCGCTGCGAATAAGCAAGCCCGAGGACGCCATCCGTCACGGGATCTGTCTCGTCCCGGAGGATCGCCGGCTTTCAGGCCTCGTCGTGGACTTGTCGATTCGCGAGAACGTGTCACTCCCCGCACTCGGCAGATACACGCGATACGGGCTGATCGCGGCGGCGCAGGAGCGACAGGCGGTCGCGGCGGTCTGCGATCAGCTGCAGGTCAGGGCTCCGTCGATCGAGGTCAGGGCCGCGACCTTGAGCGGCGGCAACCAGCAGAAGGTGGTGCTCGCGAAGTGGCTCGCGCTCGGGCCGAAAGTGCTGGTGGTGGACGAACCGACTCGCGGGATCGACGTCGGCGCGAAGGCGGAAATCTACCGGCTGCTGCGCGGCCTGGCGGGCGAGGGCGTGTCGATCCTGATGATCAGCAGCGACATGGAGGAAATCCTCCAGGTCAGCGATCGCGTGGCGGTCATGCACGAAGGCCGCCTGACCGGCATCGTCGAACGCGCGGAGTGCACGGAGCAGCGCATCATGGCGCTCGCGGTGGGGCAGCCGCCGTAGCGCTCAGCCGTGCTTTTCGTGCCACGCCCACGCGTGGCGGACGATCGTGTCGAGAGCGGAGTGGCGACAGGTCCAGTCGAGCACGCTGCGCGCCCGCGCCGGTGCGGCGACCAGCTCTGCGGGATCCCCCGGCCGACGGGTTGCCTCCACGACCGGAACCGGCCGGCCGCCGATGCGCGACACGGCGTCGATCACTTCCCGGACGGAATGACCGCGTCCGGTGCCGAGGTTGATCGCCTGGCTCGCCGCTCCAGACCCGAGCCGGTCGAGCGCGCGCAGATGGGCATCGGCCAGATCGGTGACATGAATGTAGTCGCGGATGGCGCTTCCGTCGATG
>JBDTSX010000500.1:0-4167 GCA_039930925.1 Acidobacteriota bacterium
CGTCGGCCCGTAGCAGGAAGCCGAGGTCGCCGCGAAGCTCAGCCGCCCGGCGCCCGAGTGCGAGGACGTCCTCGGGCACGTCACGCGCGAGCGCGACGTCCGCCTCGAGTGCTTCGACCGCCCGCACGAGCGCGGCTCCATCGTCGGCGACCTTGAGCATGTGGGCGGCGCCGACGCGGATGCGGCTGTCGGCGCCGCCGACGCCGGGCACGTCGAACCGCGTCATCTGCAGGGAGGCAAAAAATCTCCGGCCGCTCTCCCGCAACCGCTCCGCATCGTCTGTCAACGCGTCGGCGCTGGCGCGATCGGGGACGAGGTTGGCGCGCACCGCCTGGTCCACGTCGCGCGCCAGATCGTCGAGCCGATAGTTGCTGACGGCGAGGCCGAAGTACTGCGTCGCCACGTCCTCGAGCTGATGCGCCTCGTCCACCACCGCGTAGCTGCAGCCCGGGATCACCTCGCCCTGTTCGCTTTGCCGGACCGCGGCGTCGGCGCAGAGCAGATGATGGTTGACGATCACCAGATCCGATTCGGCGGCGCGCTGGCGCATGCGCGTGATGAAGCATTCGCCGTGTTGGGGACACTGGGCGCCGATACAGTTCTCGGTCGTGGCGGCAATGTCTTTCCAGAACGGCAGGTCTTCGGGAAGGTCCTCGATTTCCGCGCGATCGCCGGTCTGCGTCTCGCGACGCCATTGATCGATGATGCGGATGTAGAGCGTTTCGTCGCCGGTGACTCCCGGGGGGCCCGAGAGCATCCGGAAACCCGGGAGCGCCGGTCCGGCCGCGGCGCCGCCGTCGCGATACGCATCGAATCGGTGCAGGCAGAGATAGTTGCCGCGTCCCTTCATGTACGCGGCGGTGAACGGCACGCCGAGCGACTCCCGCAGCACCGGTAGATCCTTGAAGAAGATCTGCTCCTGCAGGTTCTTGGTGCCGGTCGAGACCAGGACGCGCTTGCCGCTGAGGATGGCCGGAATGAGATAGGCGAGCGTCTTGCCGGTCCCGGTGCCGGCCTCCGCCAGCAGCACCCCGCCCGCGGAGAACGTTGCGGCCACCGCCTCGGCCATCGCGAGCTGGCCGGGGCGTGCCTCGAACCCCGGGAGCGCGCGCGCGATCGGGCCGCCTGGCCCGAAGGCGGCCGTCACGTCGTCGTGCAGCCGAGCCGCGGCGGGATCCTTCCGGCCTATTGCTCGGGGTACAGCGGGAACTTCCGGCACAGCCCCTCGACTTCGGCCCGCACGGACGCGAGCACTCCGTCATCGTCCGGCGACGCGAGCGCGCGGCTGATCAATTCGGCGATGGCGTCCATTTCCGGCTCGCGCATGCCGCGGCTGGTGATCGCGGGGGTGCCGACACGGATGCCGCTCGCGACCATCGGCGGGTTCTTGTCGAACGGAATGGCGTTCTTGTTGACCGTGATCCCGGCCTTGCCGAGCGCCGCTTCCGCCACCTTGCCGGTCAACCCGCGCGAGAAGACGTCCACCAGGATCAGGTGATTGTCGGTACCGCCGCTGACCAGACGGAAACCCGCGGTGGCCAGCCCGCTGGCAAGGCGCTGGGCGTTGGCGACGATCTGCTGCTGGTATTCCACGAAGCCCGGCTCCGTGGCCTCCTTGAAGCAGACCGCCTTGGCCGCGATGATGTGCATCAGCGGCCCTCCCTGGACGCCGGGGAACAGTGCGCGATCGAGGTCCTTCGCGTATTGAGCGCGGCAGAGCACCATGCCGCCGCGCGGTCCGCGCAGCGTCTTGTGGGTCGTGGTCGTGACGAAATCGGAGTGCGGCACGGGGCTGGGGTGGACTTTGGCGGCGACCAGACCGGCAATGTGGGCCATGTCGGTGACCACCGGGGAGCCGACGTCCCGGCCGACTTTCCCGATCCGCTCGAAGTCGATCACACGCGGATACGCGCTGGCGCCCACGATGATCATCTTCGGCTTGTGCTGGTGCGCGAGCCGCTCGAGCTCGTCGTAGTCGATGCGCTGATCGTCGGGCCGCACGCCGTAAGGGACGATCGTGTACAGCTGGCCCGAGAAGTTCAACGGGTGCCCGTGGGTAAGGTGCCCGCCGTGCGCCAGGTTCATCCCGAGGACCGTGTCGCCCGGCTTCAGCAGCGTGAAGTACACGGACATGTTCGCCTGCGCGCCGGAGTGCGGCTGCACGTTCGCGTGGTCGGCGCCGAACAGGGCTTTCGCGCGCGAGATGGCGAGCGACTCGGCCACGTCCACGAACTCGCAGCCGCCGTAGTAGCGCTTACCGGGATAGCCTTCGGCGTACTTGTTGGTCATCACCGAGCCGGCCGCCTCCAGCACCGCCTTGCTGACGAAGTTTTCCGAGGCGATCAACTCGAGTCCGCTGTTCTGCCGGTGCACCTCGTGGCTGATAGCGGCGGCAATCTCGGGATCCGACTCCAGCAGCGAGCGCCAGCGGAGAGGCGTTTCAGTCTTCGTCATCATCTGGTTGAATTTCCTGATCCTGGAATGTTCGAATCCTTGTGGCTTCCGCCTTTTCAGGCGGAAGAGCCCATGCGCCGGAGTCCAACGCGGGGGCTCTCCGGCTTCAGACGGCCCGCCCGGGCGCCGACGCGACTTCCGGACATCGGGCGTCCTTCTCAATCTCGGCGATCTGATCGATCCGGCGCTGGTGGCGTCCGCCCTCGAAGGGGGTCTCGAGCCACAGCGTCAGAATCGCCTCGGCCAGTACCGGATCGACGATGCGGCCGCCCAGGGCGAGCACGTTGGCGTCGTTGTGCGCGCGTGACAGCCGGGCGGTGACGAGATCGTTGCAAAGCGCGGCCCGGACACCGAGGATCTTGTTGGCCGTGATCTGCTCCCCCTGGCCGCTGCCGCCGATGACGATGCCCCGGTCGGCGCGGCCGGCCGGGATCTGGCGGGCCACGTCCGCGCAAATCGGCGGATAGTCCACCGGTTCGGCGCTGTCGGTGCCGCGATCGTCCACGTCGTGGCCGAGACGGCGCAGGATGCCGATCAAAGACTGCTTCAACGGGAAGCCCGCATGGTCGGCGCCGATCGCGATGCGCATGACGTGCAATTATACAGGGGCGGGCTCGCTTCCGCTGGCCGGAAGGGGGGTACTCGCGCGGAGGGTCCGCGCGCGCTGCTGAGCGCAGCACCGGGCCCCCCCGTGCGGCTCGCCGGTGGAGAATACGGGACGACTATGGGCAGTGTCACGATCACCCCCCGCGGCGAAGAACGTATTCGCAGCGGGCATCCCTGGATTTATCGATCCGACGTCGCCAAGGCCGAAGCCTCTGGCGGGGAGACCGTGCGGGTCGTCGGCGGGCGCGGCCGGCCGGTCGGCCAGGCGCTCTACAGCGACCGCTCGGAAATCGCGCTGCGGCTCATCTCGCATGGTGCGGAGCCGGCCGATTTGGCGCTGTGGCGGAGCCGGCTGGAGCAGGCGATCGCGTTCCGGGCCGCGCTCGACATCGATGCCACGGCGTACCGGCTGGTGCACAGCGAGGCCGATCGCCTGCCGTCGCTGATCGTCGATCGCTACGGTGACTATCTGGTCCTGCAGGCGCTTTCGCAAGGAACCGATCGCCTGCTGGGAGAGATCACCGCGATCCTGGTGGACCTGCTCAAACCGGCGGGCATCCTCGCCCGCAACGACCCGCGGGTCCGCCTCCTCGAGGGGCTAGAGCAGCGCGTCGACGTGCTCCACGGCCAGGTTCCGGAGGCCATCGAAATCAGGGAAGGGGCGGTCACCTATCTCGTCGATCCACATCGCGGGCAGAAGACGGGACTCTTTCTCGATCAGCGGGAGAACCGGGTGGCCGCGACCCGCTACGCGCGGGGCCGGGCGCTCGATGCGTTCAGCTACAACGGGGGGTTTGCGCTGGCCCTCGCGCCGCGCAGCGACGAGGTGGTGGCGATCGACATTTCGGAGGATGCGGTTGCGAGAATCCGGGTCAATGCGGAGCGCAACGGCATGACCAACGTGCAGGCGCGGGCGATGAACGTCTTCGACGAGCTGCGCGAGCTCGAGCGCCGCGGCGAGCGGTTCGACACCATCGTGCTCGACCCGCCGGCCTTCGCGAAAAACCGCGCGTCCGTGCCGAAGGCGCTGTCCGGATACAAGGAAATCAACCTGCGCGCGCTGAAGCTGCTCGCGCCCGGCGGGTTCCTGGTGACGTGCAGCTGTTC
>JBDTSX010000501.1:0-4141 GCA_039930925.1 Acidobacteriota bacterium
AGAGGAACAGATCCTCGAAGCCATCGTTGTCGTAGTCCCCCCACACGGCGCCCATCGACACGCCGGTCTCGGAGTGATTGAGGTCCGCCACGCCGAGCCGCTCCGCCACGTCTTCGAAGGTGCCGTTGCCCCGATTGTGGAACAGCCGGTTCTTCGATCCTTCCTTGCTGTCGGTGACGTAGAGATCCGGCAGCCCGTCGCGATCGACGTCCACGACCGAGACGGCGGCGCCCATCGAGGCGACCTGCGGCATGATGTGCGCGAGTTTGGGATCGAGCGTCGGCGCGTCGTGGACGAAATCGAGCCCTGCGGGCTTGGCCGACTCGGTGAGCCGGAAACCATACTGGGTCAGCGAGCTGACCGCGGCGGAGGACGGAATCGCGGTCTGCGCGCGGCCGAAATGACGCACCAGAAACGGGGTGAGCAGCAGCACCGCGAAGATCACCGCGAGCGCGATTCGGGCCAGGCGGGTCATCGGGTGTTCCCCGAGGTCGGGGCGCGCAGCGCATCGCGGACCGGATCCGGCGTCACGTATCGGGTGTGGTATTCGCTGAAGTCCGCCCGGTGACGGAGGTAGACGGGATCCGCTTCGAGCGGCCCCGGGGCCGCATCGTAGCGTCCCGTCGCATGGCTGGGCAGCGGCAGCACCGTGCGCGAGAAGCTCGTGTTGTAATCGCCGTCCTTCACCCAGCCGTCTCCGATCACGATGAAATCGCGCACCAGCCCGCGCGCCGCCGGCGGCGCTTCTGGGAAGCGAAGGCGCAGCTCGTCTCCCGCATTCATGATGACGTACCGATCGTCGACCGCCCGCAGCAGATCCCGGACGTCGCCGAACCGCGTGTAGTAGCCCTCGAGATCCCGCCACTGCGGCGCGGTCGACGCCACCGCATACCGCGGCCGTTCCGGCACGCTGGGCGAGCGCTGTTCAGTGACCGAATAGCCCCGGTACGAGAGATCCGCGCCCAGCAGGTCGAGGCGCCGAGGACGGAGGTCCAGGTCGGGCCGGCCGTTCGCCCATCCGAGCCGATCCCAGAAGATCTCGAGGTTGGTGGCGAGCCGAAGCCGACGCGGACCGCTGGCGCCGAACAGTCCAGTCAAATCGATCAGGACGGTCTTGTCCTTGCCCGACGGAAACCCCAGCCCTGGGCGTGCTTCGCGGAAGTGCCCGGCGGCGTCGCCGACGAGGAGCGACAGTCCTTCAGGCGCCGGATGCACCCCCTGGGCGATCGCCACGTTGATCGAACTGTCGGTCGGATGGATCCAGCCGCGCGCGACCAGCCAGAGCGGACCCGACCGCGGCGCCGTATCCGGAAGATCGAATTCGACGAAGTGGCGGCGCGTGATTCCCTGGTACGGTCCGCGGCCGGCAAAATCGGCATAGCGGCCGTCGGCCGCCCCGGTGACCTCGGAGAGGTCCTGCCCGCGATCGTCGCGAACGGACGCGAATGGCTGGACCGGTCCGGTGGCGATCACCTGCAGCTTTGGCGGCGGCACCGCGAACCGCTCGTCCACGAAAATCTCGGTGCCTTCCGGATGATCGACCACCATCAGCGAGGCCAGGTCGAAGAAGTGCGTTTCCCACAGCTCCGCCGTGACGCGCAGATCGTAGGCGCCATCGCGCGGCACGAGCTGATCGCCGCGGACCTTGACCCAGTCCTCGGTCATCAGCACGTCCGCCGTCGCCTGGGCATTGATCCGGAGGCCGAGCGGCGATCGCCAGAGCAGATCGGTCACGAACGACATCTCGCGTCCGTTCCAGGCAAAGAGCCAGGGGCACGATCCCTTGAGCCGCTGCGTCGCGGTCATCGCCTGATCGGCCTTGACGTTGAACTCCGCCTGCAGCGCGCCGTTCGGCCAGGTGATCCGCACCACCTCCGCGCCATCCGCTTCGCCCAGCCCGAAGTGCACGCTCGGCGACGTGATGATCTGCCTCTGAAGATGCAGGCCCGAGCGGACCTCGATCTCGCCGCCGATGCCGAACGAGTTGATGCGCTGATCGCCCGTGGCGGTGGCGGCGCGGGGACGGAGGACTTCCCAGCGATACGATTTCGCCCCGGTGCTCGACGCGCGGACGGGCAGCCCGCTCTGGTTGAATCCGACGAGATCGAGCCGGCCGTCACCATCGAGGTCCGCCGTCCCCTGCACGCCGAGCGGCGCCATGGCTCGCAGGGGGGTGAACGAACCGTCCGCTGCCCCAAGCAGCACCCGCGACGCCGTTCGCCCCGAGACAATCAGGTCGGCCGCGCCGTTGTTGTCCAGATCCGCAAGCAGGATTCGCGCGCTGCCCGCCTCGAGTTCCGCCGGTGGCTCCACCCTCGCAAGCAGCGTGCTCGCCCATGTGCCGGCCGTCGTGCGCGACAGGCGGGTGACGACGCCGTCGCGCGCGAGCACGATCAGGTCGAACAGCGAGTCTCCGTTCTGCTCCGCCGCGGCAATCGCCATCGCGGACCCGTAGCTCGCCGGCGGCGTCTCGGCGCGGAAGCTGCCGCCGCGTTGATTCAGGAACACCCGCACTCCGCCCGAATCGTCCACGACGGCCGCGTCGGGCACGCCGTCGCCGTCGAGGTCGGCCCAGACGAAGCCGCGCGCCCGGGTCACGCCGGCGAACAGCTCCCGGGGCGTGAACGTGCCATCCCCGTTGTTGCGCAGGACGACGGGCGCCGCGTCCCTCGGCGCGAGCACGAGATCGAGGTCGCCGTCGAGATCGACATCGGCCGGCCAGACGCCATCGGCGGGCGTGCGAAGCAGCGCGGCCGGCAGCTTCGTCAGGGCCGTGACGTCAGTGAACGTGCCGGCGCTGCCCTGGCGCAGCAGGCAGAGCCCGCCCGGGCCGGCGATCGCCAGGTCGATCCGGAAATCGTAGTTGAGATCCGCGGCGGCGACGGCCCCGGATGCGAGCGCGGCGGCGGCGCTGTTCGATGCTCGACAGCCTGAATCAGTGGTCGCGCCCGAAATCCGAATGCCGGCTGGCCCCGCCGTGGCGACGGCCGGTTTGTCTTCGCCGTTGAGCGAGAGGGCGCCGATCCAGGAGACACCGGGACGCGGATCGGGCAGGGGCACGATCGTGAATGCCAGGGTGTCGTCGGCGGGCGCGGGCTGCGGGGCCGGGTTCTTCAGCCGGAGGAACCGGACCAGCGGCTGACCGACTTCCGCCCTCGGCGTGCTGACCTCGGCCAGCGCGGCGCGATACGCCGGCTCGCGCAGGAGGAAATTCTTCAGGAACGCGACCCGGATCGCCGCGGCGCGCGGATTCTCCGCGGCTGACGCGAGCAGCGTCTTCAGCTGGTCCTGCGCCTCCGGCGACCAGGCGCGAGCCGCTGCCGTCAACGGCGCGGTCGCGCTGTTGAGCGCCGCCTGATCGCCGCGCTTCGCGGCAATGCGCACATACTCGAGCCGCGCGGCCAGGTTCTCTCGCCCCGCCAGGAGCCGCTCGAAAACCCGCGCCGCCTCCGCGTCGTGCTCCGGTCCGCCCTGCCGCTCGGTGTCGAGCGCCAGCGCGTAGGCCGCTTCGAGATCTCCGCCATCCAGCTCGAGAGCCCGGCGCCAGTGGCGGATCGCCTCGGCGAGATTTCCGCGCCGGCTCTCCGCGAGTGCCTGCAGACGCTGAATGGGCGCACTGTCGGGCGCCAGCGCCGCGGCTCGAGCCAGATCCTGCGCCCCCTGGTCCAGATCCTGCTGGCGTAGCAGGAGCAGTCCGAGGTTCGCCCATCCCGCCGGCTCCTCGGGCACCAGCGCGACGACGCGATCGAACTTCTCGCGCGCCAGCACTTCCTGCGTGGTCTGCATCGCCGAGAGGCCGGTATAGAACGCGGTGACGGCCTCGCGGTACGCCTCGGGCGACGTCGAGGGAACGCGCTCCTTCGACGAGCACGCCGCGGCGACAGTCATGAGCAGCAGGCAGGCAGGCAGCGGGGAGCGTCTGTGCATGAAGGCCCCTGGGGACAGAGCCAGATCTTAGCAGGTCCGGCATGCGGACGGCGGTGCCATCGCCACCCGGATCTCGATCATGGTTGAGATCTAGTGTGTTCACATTAGAGCCGCACTTTATTTGGGGCACTTGTCCGAGCGGCCGGCGAAGGTGCGCGACCAGGGGATGCTCCGGGTCCCCCGGCCGCGCGATCCAACCAATCCCGCAGTTGTG
>JBDTSX010000502.1:0-4119 GCA_039930925.1 Acidobacteriota bacterium
AGGTAGGTTCGGTTCTGTTCTGTTCTGTTCTGTTCTGTTCGGTTCGGTTCGGTTGGGTTGGGTTACGTTGGGGTTGGGTTCGGCTCCGTCCCGTTTCGTGGCTTGGGGGGCCTTGGGGGGCCTCCAACCGAACCTCAAACCGACCTAAAACCCTAAAACCCCAAAACCCCAAAACCAACGAGTTACAATACCTTTGCCGTGAAATCCCACTTTTATTCTCAGCACTCGATCGCGCTTCGGGCTGAGCTGGGTGAGGCGGTATCCCGCGACCAGTTGCGCGAACTGCACCGGAAGTCGCCTGGGAGGCACCTTCTCGTCGCGGCACGCCAGTTCGCCATCCTGGCGCTGGCTACCTGGGGACTCATCCGTTTCGACAGTCCGCTCGTCTGGGTGCCGTTGGCCCTCGTGCAGGGGTTTACGGTCTTCAATTTCACCATCCTGCTGCACGAAGTCGTGCACCACACCATTTTCGACCGGAAGCGGCCGCTGGCCCACCGCATCCTGGGCTTCTTGTACTCGGTGCCGAGCGGTATCTCGGCCAGCCAGTTCACGCGGTGGCATCTCGACCACCATGCCGAGCTCGGCTCCGATGAGGACGATCCGAAGCGGCATCACCTGTCGCCGAAGGTCAACACGCGCTGGTTCAAGCTGCTCTACTGCACCCCGGCGCTCTTCCCGATCTACTTTCGCGCCGCCCGCCGGGAATCCTCGACCTACCCGGCGGCCCTTCAGGGCACGATTGGCTGGGAACGCAAAGTGTCACTGGCCGCGCACCTGACCGCGCTCGGTCTGCTGTGGTATGTCTTCGGCTTCTACACCGCCCTTCGCACCAGCATCATCCCGGTGTTCTTCATCTTCCCGATCGCGTTCACGCTGAATCGCCTCGGACAGCATTACGACATCAACCCGGACGACCCCGCGCAGTGGGGCACGTTGATGAAGGGGCACTGGTTCTGGGATTTCGCGTTCCTGAACTCGAACTACCACCTCGAGCACCACTATTTTCCGGGAGTGCCGTTTTATCGCCTTCCGGCGCTCCAGCGCGCGCTGTTACCGTTCTACGAGCGCAAGCGCATGCGATGGCAGAGCTACGGCCGTCTCGTTTACGGCTGGCTCGTCGAGAATCATGCGCCGCACACGGACTGGAGCCGCCCGGAACCGGGCGAACACGTCCCGGTCTCCGGTAGGATCCGGCTCTAGCCTGGCTGTATCCGGACCTGAGTCCGCCTGAAGCGGGCACTCCAGGGACTGACCCGTTTGGGCTTGCGCGGTGGCGTGGATTCTGCAAACCTCCCCAAGTGCTCACTGGAATTCTGTCGAAGACAGACGACGATCTGCTGCGGGATGAGCGGGCGGTGCTGGCCCGGCTGCAGGTTGCGCTCGCGCGCTTCGACGGGGCGCCCGATCAGCAACTGACGCTCGGACGATCCATCGCCCAGCTCGACGAGCTGTTTCTCCTCGTGATCGTTGGCGAGTTCAACGCGGGCAAGAGCGCGTTCATCAACGCGCTGGTCGGCAGCCGGATCGCGCCCGAGGGTGTCACGCCGACGACGGCGCAGATCAACATCCTGCAATACGGCGAGACGCTGGAACGGCAGGTTCGCGGTCCGAACCTGGTCGTCATCAGCGCGCCCGTGCCGCTGCTGCGGGAAATCCATATCGTCGATACCCCGGGGACCAACGCGATCATCCGGGAACACGAGGCGATTACCGCCGAATTCGTGCCCCGCTCCGACCTGGTGTTGTTCGTGACCTCCGCCGACCGGCCCTTCACCGAGACCGAGCGCGCCTTCCTCGCACAGGTCCGCGGCTGGGGCAAGAAAGTGGTCGTCGTCGTCAACAAGATCGACATCCTCGACGGCGAGCGGCAGGTGGCTGAAGTGATCGGCTTTGTCGCCGAGAGCGCCCGCGCGCTGCTCGGGTTCAACCCGGAGATGTTCCCGGTCAGTGCTCGCCTGGCGCTGCGCGCGAAAGAAGGCGACCCATCGGCCTGGGCGGTCAGCCGGTTCGAAGCGCTCGAGCGCTACATCCGCGAGACACTCGACTCGCCCGGCCGCGTCCACCTCAAGCTGCTGAACCCGCTCGGCGTCGGCGCCGCCGTTACCGATCGCCATGCCGCCGTCGTCCGCGAACGGGCGGACCTGCTCAAAGACGACTTCGCCACGCTCGACGAAGTCGAGCGGCAGCTGACGACGTATCAGCAGGACCTGACGCGCGACTTCCAGTTCCGGATTGCCGATATCGACAAGATCCTGCTCGAGATGGAAAAGCGCGGCCACGCCTACTTCGACGACACGATGCGCATCGGGCGCGTGATGGACCTGTTGAACCGCAGCCGCGTTCAGCAGGGATTCGAGCAGCAGGTGGTGGCCGACGCGCTCGAGCAGATCGAGCGCAAGGTGGGCGAGCTGGTGGACTGGCTCGTGGATGCAGACCTGCGGCAGTGGCAGGACGTCACCACGCACCTGGCGCAGCGCCGGCGCCAGTACGAGAACCGCATCGTCGGCGGCGCCGAGGCGGGGCAGTTCCACTACGATCGCACGCGGCTCATCGACTCGGTCGGGCGCGAGTCTCAGCGGGTCGTCGATTCCTACGATCGGCAGAAGGAAGCGCGCGACCTGGCGGACGGCGCTCGCAATGCGGTCGCGGCCGCGGCCGCGGTCAGCGCCGGCGCGGTCGGCCTGGGCGCGATCGTCACGATCGCCGCCACGACGGCGGCGGCGGACGTCACCGGCATCATCATGGCGTCGGTGCTGGCGGTGATTGGATTCTTCATCCTGCCGGCCAAGCGCGAACAGGCGAAGGAAGAGATGCGGCGCAAGGTGGCGGACGTGCGGGAGCGCCTGTCGAGCGCGCTGCACGAGCAGTTGACGAAGGAGATCGGCCGGAGCGGCGTCCGCATCCGGGAGAGCATCGCCCCGTACAGCCGGTTCATTCGATCCGAAGGGGAGAAGCTGCGCGCGACCGAGCAGGAGCTGCGCGAGATCGGTGACGCGATCGCCGTGCTGCGCGACCGCATCGATCGACGCGCGGCGTGAACCCGGGCGTCCGGCGCGTCGTCACTCCGGCGTCGCTCGAGCCGGGTGTTTCCTGGCTCGCAGGGCAGGCGGCTTCGGCAACGCCGGCGAGATCAGGACATATCCCAGCACCCCGAGCGCGAAGGCGGCGAACGTGTTCTCGGTGGGGAGCTGCGTGATCGCCACCGCGACACTGCCGAGACTGTGCTCGCCGGTCAACACCGCGCCGAAAAACACCAGGATGTAGAGCAGGGCGCCGCCCACTCCGCCGATCAGGATCCGGATCAGCGCGGCGCGAAGAATCAGCGGCACCAGCACGCCGCCGCCGATCGCCCCGGCGAGCTGGACCCATGGGAGATCGAACCGCACGTCGGTCGTACCGTCAATCACCTGCTGAAACCCATTGATCGAAGTCGCATGGACGCCGAGGTGTGGCGCGCGCCGGCTCGACACCACCTGGATCGCCTGGCTGGTCGCATCTTTCGGAATGATCAGCTCCGCGGTCTTCTGGTTCGCGGATCCGCCGGTGAACGTGATCAGCACGCGGCGTTCGGCCAGCCCCTCCTGGCTCGCCGTCATGACCCGGCCCGGCTGCGTCCCTTCCGCGAAGATCGCACTGACGTCCACCGTAATCGCGTCGAGCCCATTGGCGAGGGCCGATGTCGACACCGGCCGCACCTCGAGGCGAGTGGCTCGCGCGCCGAGCTGGTATGTGAAGCGCTCGCGCGCGTCCTCGATGTCGCGGGCGACGCTCTGTGCGGCGAGCTCGACGGTGCCTCCGATGCTCGATCGGAGCTTCGTCTGATCCCGGCTGATCGGATCGTCCGGATCGATGGTCACGGACGGTGGGTCGAAGTTGGCGCTGCCCTGCGTCACCGACAACTGGATCCGGAGCGGTGTCCCGCTTGGAGGGAGCATCCACCGGCCTTGTTCGTCCTGCAGGCCGACGGAGAACGGCCGGACAAAATTCCTGCCTTCGAGCGTGACGTCGAGACCGCTGTCCCTGAACTTGAGGCGGGCGCCGACGGTCGGCTGCGGCCGCCACACGATCCGCCGGATCGCCTCCGCCTCCTCCCGGCGCATCCTCCGCAACTGCTCGGTC
>JBDTSX010000503.1:0-4117 GCA_039930925.1 Acidobacteriota bacterium
CGAGCGCATCATTTCACCCGGTCCTTGAGCGCAGCATGAATCTGCTCCAGCACCGCGCGCTCCGCTGAGGACACCGAGCCGATCCCCAGGATGCCGCCGGACGCGTGCGCAATGCTCTCGCAGTACTGGCCGAGATCCTCAGCCGTCAGCCTTCCCCCGGCCGGCGAACCCGCTTCGAGCATCGCGTTGATGAGGCGCATTGCGCCGGTGAAGACGGACGGCGCCGGCGCATGCTCGGTCCACGCGGCCAGCTGACGCCCGGCCGGCGAGTCCGGCACGACGCCGCGATGGCTGGCGAGGTCGAGAATCATCGCGCGCTCGGCGGGCGTCACGTGCCCTTCCGCCCACGCGACCTGGAGTACCGGAATCAGCGGCAGGAGGCTGGCGGTCTCGGCCGAAAACCCCAGCCGCTCCACATCCTTCAACAGTTCGCGATCGTGCAGCCCGGTAGCCGCGTCGAGCTCGCGCCGGGCCTTCTCCGCGGCTGACGCGGTGCGCAGTCTTTCTATCAGTTCCTGATCCTGCTTGCGAAAGTATTCTTCTTCATTCTCCCGCTTCCCGTGGAGCACATCGTCTGTCGCCATCACGCCTCCTGAGCAGTGGGCACGTTCGAACGCGCGCCACCGGTGTTCTTGTGCGCCGATGATCGTATCAGGTTTGTTCCGCACCGCGGACGCCGCGCCATCCGGAGAGTACGGCAGCATCCCCGGAGCAGGCGGAGGACGGTTCTACAACCTGAACCCGTAACGAAGCGGATCGCGGTCGTCGATCGCGAACGTGCTCTCTCCCGTGATGTAGGCGGATCCCTCGATCTCGGGGACGATCGCCGGCAGATCGCCGACGGTTGCGGCGCCGGCCACGCGTCCGCGCAATCTCGTGCCGATGATGCTCTCGTGGGTGAACTCCTGCCCCGGACCGAGCACGCCCATCTCGGCGAGGACCGCCATCACCGCGCAGGTCCCGGTGCCGCACGGGGAGCGATCGACCTGCGCGTCGGCGAAGATCGTCACGTTCCGCAGGTCAGCGTCGGCAGACGAGGATGGACCGATGAAGATCGTCCCGTAGACCCCGCGCAGCGCCGGGTTCTCCGGATGGATCACCCGGAGCGTCGATTCCACGGTGTCCTTGATTGACATGCCCGCCCGGCGCAATTCAGGAAGCCGGTCCGGCAGGATTGGAATCCCCGCCGCCTCGCTGTCCACGATCGCGTAGAACGCCCCGCCGAAGGCCACGTCCGCGCGGAGATCCCGGTTACCCACGCGCACCGGCACGCCGCCCGCGAGTACGAACGACGGCACATTGCGGAAGCTGACGCTCGCGACGCGATCCCCGGACATTCTCGCCGAGACGTGGATGGTGCCCGCGGGCGTGTCGAGCTGCAGTGCGGGAACGTCGTCCCCGCGCGACCCCACGGCGCCGCTCCGCGACAACCCCTGCGACAGGTCGAGTTTCGACCGTAATTGGATCAGGCGGCGGTCCAGCGCGATCGTCGCGGCCGCGATCACGCCGTGGCCGCACATCGTGCTGTAGCCCTCGTTGTGCATGAACAGCAGGCCGGCATCCGATCCCGCATGCTCCGGCTCGGTCAGCAGCGCGCCATACATGTCGGCGTGCCCGCGCGGCTCCAGCATCAGCGCCCGCCGGAGATGGTCGCAGTTGTCCCGCACCCAGTCTCGCTTCTCCATCATCGTCCGACCTTCGATGGACGGAAAGCCGCCGATGATGAGCCGCAGAGGCTCGCCCGCGGTGTGCGCGTCGATCGTCTGGATGGTCGTCATGGGACGGGGTTGAGGGCGGACGAGAAGATCGATTGCCGAGGGAAGGTGGCGCGCATCAGCGAGGGCGGTCAGCGATGTCGGCGGGGGGCGCACGGGCTACGCACCGTGCCTCGAATGCACCGGCGCGCGGTCCTGACCAGTCACGACTCGAGTAGCACGTTGTCCTGCTTCCTTCTCGGCCGCCCGGCGGGCATCAACCATCCTCCTGAACGGGCCAATTGCGACAGTACGGCATTGCCGTGTGCCGAGCGACTATCATAGTCCGATGGAGCCGCGGCGACCAACGACTGCGGACCGCCTGTGGTGTCTCTGCGCCTCGATCTGCCTGCTGGCGGCCGCTGCGCCAGGACCGGTGGCGCAGCCCGCGGCCACCGCAACCGAGCTTCGGAAACAGGCCCTCGAACTTGCCTACAACCTCGATCACGAGCAGGCGCTGGCGCTGCTGCGCCGGGCGATTGCCCTCGCTCCGGACGATCCGGCTCCGCACCGATCGCTCGCCAATGTCCTGTGGCTGAACATGCTGTTCCGGCGCGGCGCGGTGACGGTGGATCATTACCTGGGATCGTTCTCGCGCGCGGACCTCACGCTGGCGAAGCCGCCCCCCGAGCTCGAGGCGGAGTTCCGCGCGCAAGTCGAGCGGTCGATTGCGCTCGCCGAACGGCGCGTCGCCGCGAACCCGAAGGATCCGCAGGCCCATTACGATCTCGGCGCGGCCCTCGGGATTCAGGCCTCGTATGTCGCGACCGTCGAAGGACGGATGCTGGCCGGCTTCAGGTCCGCGCGGCGCTCTTACGACGAGCACGAACAGGTCCTCGCGCTGGATCCGAGCCGGCGGGACGCCGGTCTTGTCGTCGGCACGTATCGCTACGTGGTGTCCACGCTGTCGCTGCCGGTGCGCCTGATGGCGTACGTCGCCGGCTTCGGCGGAGGCCGGGAGCGCGGCATCGAGCTGCTCCAGGGGACGGCGGGTGAGGACACTCGCGACCGAAATCGCACGGCAGGGGCATCGGCGGACAACGATGCGCGGACCGATGCGATGTTTGCGCTCGTATTGGTGTACAACCGGGAGCGCCGCTACGACGAGGCGATCCACGTGCTGCAGGATCTCCGGCGGCTGTATCCACGCAACCGCCTGCTGCTGCTCGAAGCCGGAGCGACGGCGCTTCGCGCCGGCCGCGCCCAGCAGGCCGACGATCTGCTGACCGAAGGGCTGGGGATGATCCCGGAGGACGCGCGAGCGCGTATCCCCGGCGAGGAAACCCTGTGGCGCTACAAACGCGGGGCGGCTAGGGCCGCACTCGGCCGCACCGACGGCGCGCTCGCGGATTTGCGGCGGGCCAGTGCGCCGGACGCGCCGCCGTGGGTCGGCGGACGGGCTCGCGTCGAAATCGGCCGCGTGGCGCTGAAGCGCGGCGACCGCGGTGCCGCCGCCGCTGCGGCCCGCGAGGCGCAAGGCTTGTGCGAGCGTGGCAACGATCCCGTGTGCGTCGAGGACGCGCACGGCGTCTTGAGGAGCTCCAATGGCCGGTAAGGTGAAGGCGTGGGTCTGGATTGTCGTGGCGGTCGTCGTGATCGGAATCCTGGCCGTGGTCACGATGGCCGGCGTCGGGGTGTACTTTTTCTCGAGGCACATCGAGACCAGGACCGCATCCGCCTCCAGCGCCGCGCGTGACTTCGCGCAGGTCACCGCCCGCTTCACGGGTCAGAAGCCGCTCATCGAGCTGGACGATCACGGCCGGTACCTGCGATCGAACACGGACCGGCCGCCATCGCCGAACGGCACGTTCGCGAACCAGCTCGAAGTCATGGCGTTCGATCCCGAACACGACCGGATCGTGCACGTGAAGATTCCGTTCTGGCTGCTGCGGATGAAGATGCGCGGCAGCACCATCGATTTCAACGGCAGCAAGATGGACCTCGACGACCTGAAGCTGACGGTCGAGGATCTCGAGCGTTTCGGCCCGACGCTGATCGTCGATCACCGTTCGCCGTCCGGCGACCGGGTCCTGGTCTGGTCGCAGCCAGGCGGCTAGCGGCTCTCCCCGCCATGGCTCCGCTGTCGCCGGCCGAATACAGCCGGCGCGGCGCGAAGAGGACAGCGTGACGCCACCGCTGCGCTCCCGTCCGATCGGAAACCGAGCAACTGCAGGCCTTTATCCCTTCCGCCACGCGGCCCGGTTCTTGCCCTTCGGTTGAACGGGTCGCGTTCTCGCGCCGCCCCTTACGGAGGAAGAGATGAAACGATTATTCCTGGCGACGGTTCTCGGGTCTGCGGCGCTCGCCGTTTCCGGAACCGCGCATGCGCAGTCGGTTGGCCGGCTCGGCAACGACCGGCCCGC
>JBDTSX010000504.1:0-4114 GCA_039930925.1 Acidobacteriota bacterium
CGGGGGCCCGGCGGCCGCCCGCGGCGGCGGTCCCACCTCCGCCCGCGGCGGCGGTGGCGCCCAGCTCGGCGAGCCGCCGGTCGCGGCCGACATCATCGCTCGTGGATGGGGCTATGCGACCGTGGGGTATCTGGATATCCAGCCCGATCGCGCGAACGCCTGGAATCAGGGGGTCATTGGCCTCACCCTCGCACCGGGCCAGCAGCAGCCCGCTCCCGGCGAGTGGGGGACGATCGGCGCCTGGGCCTGGGGCGTCAGCCGGATCATCGACTACCTCGAGACCGACAAGCAGGTGAACGCGAAGAAGATCGCCCTCTAGGGTCATTCCCGTCTCGGCAAGACGGTGCTCTGGGCCTCTGCCACGGACGAGCGCATCGTCGCGACCTATTCGAGCTGCGCGGGGGAGATGGGATCGGCGCTGTCGCGGCGCGACTGGGGAGAGACGGTCGACGACATGGCGCAGAACTTCGGGTATCAGTTCACCGAGGGGTTCCAGAAGTGGGCCGGCCGCTGGAACGAAATGCCGGTGGACGCGCACATGCTGATCGCGCTCAGCGCACCGCGCCCGGTGTTCATCACCGGCGGCACCACCGATCAGTGGGCCGATCCGGTCGGCGAGTTCAAAGCGGAAGTCGCCGCGGGTCCGGTCTATCGACTGCTCGGGAAAAAGGATCTCGGCACGACCGAGCTGCCCGCGCTCGATACGCCGCTGACCGGCGGCGATCTCGGATACCACTATCACACCGGCGGCCACATGGCGACGCCCGCCGACTGGAACGCATTCCTGACCTTCGTGGCGAAGTATTTTTAGGGCGCCGATGGCCCTAACCGCGCGCCGTGAGCACTGCGTAATAGCCCATCAGCACCACGATCGCCCCGGTCGTGACCCATAGCGCCACGGTGGTGATCGGTGAGGGGGCGATTTCCGGCGGCAGCCGCCGGTGTCTCAGGAAAATCGCGCTGAGGCCGATCACCGGCAGCATCAGCGACTGCGCGATGCCGCCGAGCATCACCATCGTGACCGGGGATTGCAGCGTCAGGAACAAGACGACCGGAACACACGTGAGGATTACGACGAAGCGGTTCCGAAACGCGAGCCGCCGCTCGATATCGTCGACCGCGAACCGGCCGGTCATCCGCAGCATGTCGGCAAACAGTCGCGAGTGCGCCGCCGTCGCGACGAACACCGTGCCGTAGAGCGTCGCGACCGCGCCCAGATAGAACAGTCCGAGCGTCCAGTTGCCGAGCGTCTGCGTGTACAGGTTCGAGAGCACCGGAATCATGTCTGCTCCCGAAGGCACCAGCCCCAACCCGTGCAGGACCCCGGCGCCGAGCAGGTAAAACGCAATCGTCGCCGCGGTATAGATGATCATCGATGCCGCGATGTCGAAGTGCATCACCCGGATCCAGCCGCGCGCCCGACGCTCCCATCCACCGCTGGTTTCGTGCGCGCCGGTGAACTGGGCATATCCCTTCTCAACGCACCAGTAGGGATACATGAAGAGCTCTGTGGCACCGACACCCGTGATGCCGAACACCGCGACCGCCATGCCAAGGCCGGCCGGCGGCAGTTGAAATCTGAGACCATCCGCCGCATCGCTCCAGGAAAAGAAGCGGGGCATCCGCACCAGGACCAGCGCCGCGAGGGCCGTGAGCAGCGTGAACAGCGCGACCTTCAGCATCGCGATCCGCTCGACGCGGTCGTCGCCCGCCGCGAGCAGCAGGGCCAGCGTCAGCGCGGCGAAGCCGAACACCCAGATAGTCACCGGCACTGACGGCACGATCAGGTGCATGACCTGCGAGACGCCGCCGTACATGGCGCCGACCTGCAGCTGCGTCGCCACCACCATCAACGCCCACGCCCAGACCAGCAGGTTGACGCCCCGGATCCGCGGTACCGGCACCTCGTTCAGCGCTTCGAGTCCGGTCGCGCCGGTGGCAATCGTGTAGCGGCCCAGTTCGGCCTGGATGACCGGCTTGCTGAGGCAACTGAGTACGACAACCCATAGAGCGGAATACCCGGCTTGTGCACCGAGCGTCGTCGTGGCGATGAGCTCCCCCGAGCCGACGATGGCGGCGGCCAGCACCATGCCGGGCCCGATGCGCCGCAGCGTGGCGCCGAAGCGTGCGGGCGGCTCCTCGATCGCTGCGGGATCGAGCGCATACGGATTGCGCGGCGCGTCGGCAGGTGATGGGGACGTGGCTGCAGTCGTCATGGGACAGTCTGCGTGCTCATCGGATGGTAAACCTCACGCCCCGGCGCGTGGCGTGCGCTCCGAGTGTTGCCTCGATGGTCAACAGGTAATCTCCAGGGGCGAGCCGTTCCAGCCGTAGCGAGAGGCGGAAATCAGCATCGTGTGCCGTGCCGAACCGGTCGGGTTCGAGCGTCGGGATCGCGTCGAATCGTGCGGCTGATCCCGCCAGCCGCGGGATTCAGGTTGAAGCGCTGACCCGCGGCGCACAGCGCGGCGTCGACGGCGCTGCGCCTCGTCTCCTGATCCGGTCGTGCCACCGCTGCAGTCATTGTGGCGGCGGCCTCGTTCCCCCCAGGCTGCGCGCGGAGGACGATTGCAAGGCAGGCGAGGCAGACGAATTCGCGCCCGGCAGCAGATCGCATCACAAGATTCTCGATGAGCAGGCAATCGGATTCTACGCCACTCGCTCTCCGGCCGAACGATGAGATCGATCATCCATGTGCGGAGGTACAAGAAAAAGGGGTGGGCCGAAGCCCACCCCTTTTCCGTCGTGCTACGCCGGAGTCCGTGGACCCCGGCGCATGGTGTTTAGAACTGGAAGCGAATCTGCGCCTGGATGGTGCGGTTGTAGTTGCCACCCGAGCCGCCGTCCGGCTGGCGGTTCTGGGCGTTGGTTGCGGCGCCGAAGCCGGCCGTCCTCGGCGTCAAGCGCGTGGAGACGACCGACCCGTCCGCGTTGAACTGCGCATTGCGGATGGTCAGATCCGTCGGGCTGTTGAACTGGATCTGGCCCTGGCGGTTGTTGATGATGTACGTGTTCAGCGCGTTGAACGCGTCCAGTCTCAACTGCACCTGCCGTCCGCCGCCCAGCCGGATGTTGCGCGCGATCGCGAGATCGAGCGTGTGATCCGCGCAGCCACTCAGCACGTTGCGGCCCGACTCCAGGCCGACGCTGTTATACGTCGGTCCGGTAACCGACGTGGTGTTGAACTGCTTGTATTGGTCGCTCGAGCAGCCCGATCCCGGATCGCCTACGTAGACGACGCGGGCGCCGTAGTCCGGCGAACCAGTCAGATTCACGCTACCGCCGCCGGTGTTGTAGCTGTAGCCGAGGTCATAGCGGTTGCCGGAACCCGCGGTGAAGAGTCCCGACAGCTGCCAGTCGTTGACGATCAGCCCGACCGCCTTCATGCCCGAGTTGGGCGTGGGGAGCTTGGGGAAGTCCCACACGAAGTTGGCCTTGAACAGGTGGCGTTGCAGGTTCAGGTCCTCGAACAGCTTCTCGTAGTCGGCCTGGTCGGCACGGATCGAGATCGAGCCATCCGCGCCATGCTGCAGCCGCTGGGTCAGCCCCGTGTTGCCCTTGAACGACAGGCTCAGCACGTAGTTCGCACCAAACGAGAAGCCGTTCCGGAAGCGCCGGTTCAGGTTCGTCTGGATCGAGTGATACGTGTCGTGGAACTCCGTCGTGTTCTGCTGGATGTTGCTGAGGCCGCGATACGGCCGCAGCAGGTTCGAGGTCAGGGCGTTGGCGCCGGGAACCGTGCTGGTTCCGCGGGTCAGGTCCTGGTTCTGCGGCAGGTAGGCCGCGCCGATGTCGACGGCATTGAGGTTCACGGTACCGCCGCCCTGCAGGTTGCCCAGGCGGTTGAAGCCGTGGTTGCCTACGTAGGAGACGTCGAGTGACGACGCCCACGGCAATGCCATCTGCACGCCGGCCTGCCACTGGGTGGACGCGGGCACTTTGGCCTTGTACTGGAAGGTCACGAGTGCGGGAATCGGCTGGGTGTCCAGACCCTGCCCGAGTGATGCCAGCGTGCCGTTGCGCAGGTCGCGCGCGGTCGCGATCGGCGGGTTGCCGGGAATCGAGAACACCGTGTTGCCGTCGGGACGGTCGTAGAAGATGCCGCCGCCGCCGC
>JBDTSX010000505.1:0-4107 GCA_039930925.1 Acidobacteriota bacterium
TGATTCTCGCCGCCGGCGCGACGCACGCGTATTTCGGCCACGATGACTGGGGTGTGGTTGCGCCTGGTTTGAAAACGCTGGAGGACGCCCTCGAGATCCGCCGGCGCGTGCTGCTCGCGTTCGAGTTCGCCGAACGTGAAAGCGATCCGGTGAAGCGGAAGACGCTGCTGACGTTCGTGGTGATTGGCGGCGGTCCGACCGGGGTCGAGCTCGCCGGCGCGCTCGCCGAGATCTCGCGCCAGTCACTGGCCCGCAATTTTCGCCATTTCGATCCGCGCTCCGCCCGGATCGTGCTCGTCGAGCGCGCCAATTGGGTCCTCGAGACATTCCCTGAGCCGCTTCGCGCGGCGGCGCGGAAGGATCTGGAGCGGTTGGGCGTCGAAGTGCGGACCGGGGCGGCGGTGACGAGCGTCTCGGCGCAGCACGTGGAGATTGGCACGGACTCGATCGAAGCGGCGACGATCCTGTGGGCCGCGGGCGTCGCGGCGGCGGATCTGGGCGCGACCCTCGGCGTGCCGATGGATCGCGCCGGGCGCGTCTTCGTCCAGCCTGACTTGACGATTCCCGGCCATCCCAACCTCTTTGTGGTCGGCGACCTCGCCTCGCTGAAAGGGAATGACGGCCGACCGCTGCCCGGCGTCGCGCAGGTCGCGATCCAGATGGGCAAGCATGCGGCCCGAACCATCCGGCGCCTCGTCGAAGGGCAGCCCTCGACCCCGTTCGTCTACCGGAACCTCGGCAACATGGCCACGATCGGGCGCGCGTCGGCGATCGCCGACTTTGGCTGGCTCCGGCTCAAGGGCTGGATCGCCTGGCAGGCCTGGCTGTTCGTGCACGTCCTGAACCTGATCGGCTTCCGCAACCGCATGGTGGTGCTCGTGCAGTGGGCCGTGGCGTATTTCACCTACCAGCGAGCGATCCGCCTGATCACCGGCTACGACCCCGGCCGCAACTTGCCACCGCTGTGAAGACCCGCGGCGTCCTGGTGGCGCTGGCGTTGGCGGCGGCGTTCCTTCCGATCCGTCCCGAGACCGTCGAGCGCTGGTATTCGACGGGGATCTATCCGCGGCTGCAGGGGGTCATCACGCCGGCGACCAATCTTGTGCCCGTGGCGCTCCTCGACATCGCCAGCGCGGCCGCCCTGGTTTTCACTGTCGCCGCCTTCGTCCGCCGCGCGCGTGCTGCCGGTGCTCGCCGGGCGGCCGTCGCACTCGCGGGGGGGGTGATCAGCGGCGCCGCGGTGGTCTACCTGTTGTTCGTGGCGCTGTGGGGCCTGAACTATCGGCGCGTGCCGCTCGAGCAAAAGCTCGACTACGATCGCGCGCGGGTGACCCGAGAGGCGGCTGCCACGCTGGCGAACGCGGCGGTGGATTCGGCCAACGCGGGTTACGCTGCCGCGCATGCACGGGGCGCGGACGACGCAGCGCTGGCGCGTGCCTTTGCCGGGGCGCAGCAGGCCATCGGCGCGCGGCGGACGGCCGTCCCCGGGGTGCCGAAGCACTCGCTGCTCACGCTGTACTTTCGCCGCGCGGCGATTGACGGGATGACCGATCCGCTCTTCCTCGAGATCATCCTCAATCGTGACGTGCTGGCATTCGAGCGGCCGGTGGTGCTCGCCCACGAATGGGGTCACCTGGCCGGCTATGCGGACGAATCGGAGGCGAACTTCATCGCCTGGCTGACGTGCGTGCGGAGCGACGATGCGGTCGCGCACTACAGCGGGTGGGTCGCGGCCTACCAACATGCGGCCGCCGTGTTGCCGCGGGAGATGCGCGCGACCCTCCACCCGCTCGACCCCGGGCCCCGCGAGGACCTGCGGGCCATGTACGCGCGCTACGCGCGATCCACGCCCGTCGTGCGCAACGCCGCCCGGGGCGTCTACGACTCGTACCTGCGGGCGAACCGCGTCGCCGAGGGAATTGCGAGCTATGACCTGGTGCTGAGATTGATGCTGGGAACCCGGTTCGATGATGGCTGGGCGCCCCGGATGCGAGCGCCGCAATAGGTCCGCAGACCCGGAGCGGATTTTGCTTCGGGATGCGCCAGGCGAGATTGAACCCCGGCAGAGGCTATGGCGTGGCTGTCGAATCCAGCTGGTCCAGTTCGCCGGGCGACACGAGGTCAGTCACCCGCCCCGTCCGGAGGTCTTCTGGCGTTACATCGGGGCTTGCTGGATGAATTTCGACGTCGCGCCACCGGCGACAGTCGCATTCATGGCATCGATACGGCTGCTTCTCCGTCATCATCTGACGCAGACGCTCGAAGCCGTTTCGCAGACGTGAGGGGAACACCCGGGTCGAGCCGCAGGCCACACACGTCATGAAGCGTAATCCTCAGAGGGAGCGTCGCGATCTTACCACAGCAGTGGCCCGCCGCCCGGACGCCGGAAAACCCCTACCCGAGCACTCTGCCAGAGCGGCGGGACTTCACTATGTGGACGACGCCAAGCCGGGTATCCGCCGGCTGCGCCGCGGGTCGTCCTTCCACTACGTCGGGACCAACGGAAAGCTGATTCGCAACCAGGAGGAGCTTTGCCGGATCCGCGCTCTCGTGATCCCTCCGGCGTGGACGGAGGTCTGGGTCTGTCCCGATCCGAGGGGCCATCTCCAAGCCACCGGGCGGGACGCACGCGGCCGGAAGCAATACCGCTATCATCCCCGGTGGCGAGAGGTTCGCGACGAAACGAAGTACCACCGCATGATCGGCTTTGCGCAGGCGCTGCCGGCGATCAGGCGGCACACCGCGGCGGACCTGCGCCGGCCGGGGCTGTCGCGCGAAAAAGTGCTGGCGGCGGTCGTCCAGCTGCTCGAGAAGACGCTCATCCGCGTCGGCAACGACGAGTACGCCAAGGAGAACCAGTCGTTCGGCCTGACCACCATGCGCGACGGGCACGTCGAGGTGAAGGGCGCGCGCGTGCGATTCGCGTTCCGGGGCAAGAGCGGCGTCGAGCACGACATCGACTTGAACAATCGCCGCCTCGCGCGCACGATCAAGGCGTGCCGTGAGATCCCGGGCTACGACCTGTTCCAGTATTACGACGAGGGGGGCGAGCCTCACGCGATCGGATCCGGCGAGGTCAATGCGTACCTCAAAGAGGTCGCCGGCCAGGACTTCACGTCGAAGGACTTTCGCACCTGGGCGGGCACCGTCCTGGCCGCGCAGCTCCTGAAGGACTTCGAGAGCTTTACCTCCGACACCGAGGCCAGGCGCAATATCGTCAAGGCGGTGGAATCGGTCGCGAAGCGGCTCGGCAACACCCGCGCGGTATGCCGCAAGTGCTACATCCACCCGGCCGTCTTCGATGCCTATCTGGATGGCTCGATGCTGAAGTCGGTCGTCCCGCGCGCGCAGCGCGGATCATCTGTCGGCCGGAGAGGCCGCCGTGCTGGGGCTGCTGCAGCGGCGGCTGGCGAAGGAAACGACGCGGCGGGCGAGTTCGATGACCGGTAGAATCCGGCTAAAGGCTGGCTGAAGCCGGACCCTGCCGAAGACGCGCGCGGCGGTCAGCGGCCGCTGATCCGGATGCCGCCGTTGGTTCCCTCGATCTCGATGCGCGGTCCACCACCGTTCATCGTGCCGTCGAGACGCCGCGTGCTGGTTTCGCCGCTGCTGTCGATCTGCAGGCCGTCGGTGTTGATGCCGCCGTTCGTGATGCGCGCCGAGATCGTCGCCTTGGCGCTCGACGGAAGCCGCAGCTCGATGCCGCCGTTGGTGCATTCGAGCTTCACGCCCCCTTGGGGCATGCTGGTCAGCTCCACTTGCACACCGCCGTTGGTCGTGCTCGCCTCGATCGCCCCCGACACCTCGTGCGCCTTGACGCCGCCGTTGGTGGTTTCGGCTTTGATCCGCCCCGTCATCCCGGTCAACTCGATCCCGCCGTTGACGGTCGTGAACTTGACCTCGGCGGATGCCGGCACCTTGACGGTGTACTGCACCTGGCTGTTGCCGCCGTGGGCGAAGACGCCGCCGGTGCGCTGCATCTTGGTTTCAATCCGGATACTGGACGGGGAGACGGTTTCCACGATTTCAATCTGGCCGAGGGCCTCCTTGGCGGTTTCGCTGCTCGCACCCCGGGCGGTTTTTATCGCCACGATCTCGACCGTGTTG
>JBDTSX010000506.1:0-4089 GCA_039930925.1 Acidobacteriota bacterium
TTCAGCGTTGACCGGATCGTCAGTCGATCTCGATGATGCCAGACCACTTGTCGCGATGGGCGCCGGCCTGCGGCGCTCCGGCCAGGGTCAGCGCCGGCTCGGTGCGGGGCAGGCGTGTGACGACGTAGGCGAGCACTTCGCGTGCGATGTCCTCTTCACTTGGAGGGGTCGCACGGCAGTGCAGCCGGACCCAGAGCCGCAGCATCGGGTCGGTGTAGCTGTAGCGCTTCTGGCGCGAGGCGATCAGATCCACGTCCTCGAGCCACGACAGGTAGTCCTTGGTCGAGCCGGGCGTCCGGTGGAGCCGCAGCGCGATTTCGGTCAGGGTCAGCGCCTCATCTTCCGCCAGCACTTCGAGGATCGCCTTCAGCGCGCCGTAGCCGCGCGCGCGGTGCAGCCGCAACTCGTAGGAGAACCGGCAGGCGTTCGAGATCGAGCCCCCTGGGGCAAGCACGGACGTCAACGCGCTGACCGGGTCGGCGCCGCCGCGCGGCGACATCGCCGCGGCGGCCTCCGCGATCATCGCCGCATACGATGGCCGGCCGTTGGACACGGACTGGAGGAGGTGCGCCAGATCGTCGCGTGCGCGATCGTCGTCTTCTTCGGCGGCCCCCGAGAGCGTGCGCGAGGCATCGACCGTCGGCAGCGTGGCCCGGATTTCCGCGGGGCTGAGCGGCGCGACGTGGATGATCTCGAAGATCGCCGGTGCCTCTTTCAGGAGGCGCACCGTACGGGCGGTGTACCGGGCCGTCAGCACGAAGCGGTTGCCGCTGGCCCCGACAGCCTGGATGAAGTCGCGCAGCACCGTGCGAAGCCCGGGAAAGCTCTCGAAGGTGCGCAGCTCGAGGAACTCGTCGAGAAGAAATGTCGCTGACCCGACGCCGGACGGCCGCGCGGTATCGAGGAACGCGAGCGCCGCGTCGAATGCCGGCCGCGCCCCCGGCTCGCCGCCGTTGCTGTGCCCGTACGAGTGCCCGGGAAACGGGGAGGCGTCGCACATCGACTTCAGGAAGCGCTCGGGCGTCGTGGCGATGCGCTCGACGTCGACGTACTGCGAGGTCGAGCGGCCGATCAGATCGCGCAGCCGCAGCAGCAGTGACGTCCGGCCCGTGCCACAGCCGCCGAGGAGGACGGGAATGCGCGTGCCGCCGCCCGACCCGCCGTCGAGCGCGGCCAGGACTCGCCGCTCGAGCGACGGCCGTTCCGGAATCATCATCGCCCCGTTCCCCCGTTGATCCACGCTGACGGCTCGAGCTGGGTGATCCGCATCCGGATCACTCGATCCGGCGATCCCTGGCAGGTGAGCGCCGCACCCGGCGAGGCGCTGACGTGAAGGCTGACGATGCTCATCGATGAATGATGATCCGATCTCAGAGTGTCGAACGAACGCGCGGCTGGAACTGTGTGACCAACCAGCAATCTAGAAACGTACGCGTGCGTTGTCAATTTGAAACTGAAAAAGTTCTCACTTGACTTCCCTCGCGCGCGACGGCCCTGGCGATTGCTCGTCGATCAGCACTGCCATCAGTGTGCTGTCGGGCGCGTGCGGACGGCCGCCGGCCGTGGACGCGGCGCGAAAGCGCGACCGTGGTTTCGAAGGTAGAATATTGCACGTATGAACATCGCGGTGCTCGGCGCGCAGTGGGGTGATGAGGGCAAGGGCAAGATCGTCGATCTGCTCACGCCGAATTTTTCGATCGTCGCGCGGTATCAGGGTGGCCACAATGCCGGGCATACCGTCTACGCCAACGGGCGCAAGTTCGTGCTCCGCCTGCTGCCGTCCGGAATCCTGCACGCGGGCATCTCGTGCGTAATCGGCAACGGCGTGGTGGTCGATCCGCAGGCGCTCTTCGCGGAGATCGACGAGGTCGAAGCCGCCGGCGTCGCGATCGGGGACCGTCTGATCATCAGCGACAAGGCGCACCTGATCCTGCCGTATCACCGTGAGCTGGATCTGTTGAGCGAGGCGCGGCGCGGCGAGCGGAAGATCGGCACCACCTCGCGCGGCATCGGGCCGGCCTACGAAGACAAGATCGCCCGCCGCGGCGTACGGGTCGGCGATCTCGCCAATCCGGGATCGCTTGCGGACGCGATCCGGCACAACGTCGACGCCAGGAACCGCATCATCGCCGGTTCCACGATGGACTCGGGGCAGGTGCTCGACGAGCTCGCTCGCGCGTGGGAGCGCATGGCCCCCTGGGTCGCAGACGTCTCGCTCTTCCTCGACCGCGCGCGGCAGGCCGGCCGCGCGATCATGTTCGAAGGGGCGCAGGGCACGCTCCTCGATATCGATCACGGCACCTACCCCTACGTCACCTCGTCGAATGCCACCATCGGTGGGGTCTGCACCGGGCTTGGCGTCGGGCCTCGCGCCATCGACGGTGTGCTCGGAGTCGCCAAGGCCTACACGACTCGCGTCGGTGAGGGCCCGCTGCCGACCGAGTTGACGGGGGAGCTCGGCAACCGTCTGCGCGAGAGCGGGCAGGAGTTCGGCGCGGTCACCGGCCGTCCCCGCCGATGCGGCTGGTACGACGCCGTGGCGGTCCGCTACGCCGTCCGCGTCAACGGCCTGAACGCGATGGCCCTGACCAAGCTGGACGTGCTCGACGGGCTGCCCGACCTGCAGATCGGCACCGCGTATCGCTGCCGCGGGAACACCCTCACCGAGATGCCCGGCGATCTCGCGCAGCTGGCCGAGTGTGAACCGGTCTACGAAACGCTCGCCGGCTGGTCCACGACGGCGGCCGGCGTGCGCCGCTATGCCGACCTGCCGCGCGAGGCGCAGCGCTATGTCGCCCGTCTCGAGGAGGTCACCGGCGTTCCGGCCGCGATCATCTCGACCGGGTCGGCGCGGGAGGACACGATCATCCGCGACGACTCGATCGCCGCAGCGTGGTTCAAGAAATCCTGAGGGCGCGGGAGCCTACGCCTTGACTTTGGCGCAGAAGGCATCGAGCGCGGTCGCGTCGGCGTCGACGAAATCGATGCCGGCTCGGTAACGGGGCGGCTCGCTGGCCTTGGACAGCTCGAATTTCGCCCACGCGACCGACCCGCGGAAGCGCATCACGAACTCGTCGTTCGGGATGCTCAAGCGGACCTTCTGGTTCGGCCGCAGAATCGCTGACGAGAGCACCTGCGCGCCGACGGTCGAGAGATCCACGACGCTCGTCGCATTGCCGTCGACCTGAATCTCGATGCCCGCCTTGACCCGATGCCGTACGGCGCGGCGGGTGCCCTCCCAATCCATCGGCCGCGCCGGTTCCGCGGTGGCGGTGCCGGCCGAACCGGACGATCCGGCGGCGGTTGCCGCGGGCGCGGGCAGCTCCACTTTCGTGGGCTTCGCCACCTGCCGTGAATAGTCCCCGGTATGCGACATGACGCGCACTTCGGCATTGCCGAGTTGCGGGTCGGTCTTGATGCGATTGATCAGGGCCGCGCCGCGGGGGGTGGCCGCGAACAACCGCTCCAGCACGATCAGATCGGGACGCCGTTCGAGGATCGCCTGCAGCGCCTGGATCGGCTCCGTGTCGGCGAACGCCAGGAGCTCGCCTTCGGCCGCGAGCCGTTCCTGCAGCGCCGGCATGAGATTGGTAGCGGCAATAACGACCGCGGACATCAGGGGAGTTTATCACGCGGCCAGAAGCGTCAAGCGCCGCGCACTTCTATAATGCTCGTGGCGCGCCCCCGCACCGGATGGTGCGCAAGGGCGCGCACCGAGCGGCCGAACGGCTCTGACGCATGATCACCGCAGTCCTCTTCGATCTGGACGATACGCTCTTCGATCACCACTACGGGTCGCGCGCGGCGCTGGCTGCCGTGCAGGCGTGCCACCCGGCGTTCGAGACGATGCCGTTCGGGGCGCTCGAGCAGGCGCACACCGCGCTGCTCGACGAGTTGCACGCGGAAGTGATGCTCGGACGGGTGCCGCTCAACGTCGCGCGCCGGGAGCGGTTCCGCCGGCTGTTCGCCGTCGCCGGGGTCCGCGCTGCAGACGACCTCGTTCAGCGTGCCGCCGGCGCGTACCGGGATCGCTACCGGGAGGTGCGCCAGGCGGTGCCGGGGGCCGCCGTGCTGCTTCCGTTGGTCAAG
>JBDTSX010000507.1:0-4078 GCA_039930925.1 Acidobacteriota bacterium
CTGGTTCTGGCTGGACACTCCGACGCGTATCCAGCCGATGTTCGACGCCAACCAGATCCTCGCCGCGGACTCCAATCACATGGTGGCGGGCGCGGACTACCACGGTGCATGGAGCGATTACGAGTGGGGGCTGACGCACTACGTGGCCCGCGTGCGGGCGACCGGGGCGGGCGGGGCCGTGCAGCGCACCGCGCTGTCGATTCCGATGCCGCGCGCCGGCTACCCCGCGCCCGACCCGACGACGGCCGATGTGCCGGTGTGCATGGGCCTCTGGTCCAACCCGCTCGACATCGTCACGCTGATCAAGGGCGGTCAGCTCGTGCGCTGGCTGGTCCTCGGCGGGTCGATCACGAACTGGACCGGTCAGACCGTCCACGTCGCGGGCCTGCACGCCACCGTGCTGACGCCCGGCGGCACCATCGTCGCCGACCGCGAGCTCAACCACGACTTCCGCCTGCTGCAGTATTCCGACTGGCCGCCGGAGCCGACCTCACCGACCTCGCACGGCGAACTGAAGGACCCATATGTCGTCTTCGTCGACGGCATGGCGATCTCCGATCGCATCGACCTCGCCGGCGGCCTGACGGTGCGCCTGACGCTCGACTACAAGATCGGCGGCTGGTGCGGATCGACCACGCGTGAGGTCGACGCGACGTTCCTGCAGACGCCGCCGATGTCTGCGCCCGTGAAGGGGGAGTGGAACTACGGCCACGGGATGACGCAGGTCGGCTTCAGCCCGCACGCCCACTTCCACGAGCGCTACAGCTACGACCTCACCCAGATCATCGACGGGTCGACGTTCGACGGGCCCGCCGACGACAACAACTCCTTCCACGGCTACGGCAAGGAGATCCACGCGATGGCTGACGGGGTCGTGCTCGGAACGATCTTCACCAACCCGGAGAACCAGGGACAGACCACGCTCGCCAACCCGATTCAGAACGAGGTCCTGCTCGGACACGACGGCGGCCCCGCGTACCCGCGCCGGTCGCGGTACGTGCACGTCCAGCCGCGCGCGCCCAAGAGCCCCGTGGATCCGTCCCGCGACCTGAAGGTCGGCGACGCGGTCAGCGCGGGTGACGTCATCGGCTTCGTTGGCAACGCCGGCAACTCGAGCGAGCCGCACTTGCACTTCGATCTGTGGGGCATCGACCCCAATGGCTTGCCCCGGCCGTGGCCGATCCGGTTCACCAACCTGCGCCCGCAGGACGGCAAGAAGCCGATGGTCGGCACGCCGACGTCTGGCGACTACGACACCACCTGAGTGTCGTGTTGCCCTCGTGGCTTCCGCCTTCAGGCGGAAGATCACTCGGCTACCGACGCTGCCGTCTGTTTCGCAGTCGAGGTCAAAAACCCGCGTAAGCCGGCCGACATAAATGGCGAATTGCCGGCTCACGCGGGGACATTTTTGTCATGTTCGACATTAACGGCGGTAAAACGCGCACCGTCCGGTGCTTCCGGGCCTGCTCAGCGAACCGAGAGGCCGGAATGCGGCGTATTCGGTCAAGTTAGAGGAATAGTGGACCGACACAATTGTCTCCTCAGCCTCGGAAGCGGAGTGGATTGTCGGTCACGCGACCTCGTCTGTAGTGACCTCGAAGTACGACAACTTTGCGCCTCCGAACGAGGTGGTGATCGCCACGTCGGTTGCGTCCAACCCGGTGGCGAGCAGGACGCGGCCGATCCGCTGCGCGTTGTGCCGGGCGTCGCAGGTCCACCAGCGGTTGTCCAGATACACCTCGAACCAGGCGCTGAAATCCATCGGCGTGCCGCTGAGCGGCACGCCGATGTCTCCCAGGTAGCCGGTCGCGTAGCGCGCCGGAATGTTGAGACACCGGCAGAAGGTGACGGCCAGGTGCTGGAAGTCCCGGCACACCCCGATCCGCTCGGTGTAGACGTCGAGCGCGGTCCGCGTCGGCCGTGCGTGCGGGTAGCTGAAGGTCACTTTCTGGTGGACCCAGTCGAGGACCGCCTGGACGCGCCCCCACCCCCGCGGCGCCCCGCCAAAGAGCTCCACCGCGGTAGCCGAGAGCAGGTCCACCTCGCAGAAACGGCTCGCCATCAAGTAGCGCAGGACCTCCGGAGGCAACTCCTCGACCGGCACCTCGCGGGCCTGGGGATCGATCGCGTCAGGCGCGCCCGCGTCCTGGATCAGCGTCGAATTCGAGAGGCGGACGGTGCCGGTGGGCGCCAGGAATCTGGTGCAGATATTTCCGAACGAATCCTGGTACTCCTCCGTGACCACCGGCGGGTCCAGCCTGAGCCGGTCAGGCTCTTGCAGGTCCCCCCGTCTTGACGGATGGACGTTGAGCATCGCAACGATCGGCACCGCCGCGCCGATGGTGAACTGGATGTCATAACCAAGTCTGATCAGCATCGTTTCGCTACAGCATGAAATGTCGGCCGGGGCGACTATCGCCCCGGGCGACGGATGGCCGAGACGGCCCGCGCATTGCTAAGACCCACGCCACGCAGAGTGGGCAGCAAGAGGCTCGCCAGCCCCATTCGACGTGCGTGATCGGGTGGCGACAGCGCCGCACGGTGGGTCGAATTCACGAGGGTCCCTATGTCGTACGTCCAACCTGCCGGGTATGATGAGGGAAGTCGTCTTCAGGCTTCACGAGGGATCTGTGACTTATTGTCTGGGAATTGTGACGGACGAGGGTCTCGTCATGGCGTCCGACTCGCGCTCGAACGCCGGCTTCGATCAGGTCAACACCTGCCGAAAGATGTATCGCTTCGTCGAGGAAGGCGAACGCGTGTTCGTGATTCTGGTGAGCGGCAGTTTGTCGATCAGCCAGTCGGTGGTGTCGCTCCTGCGCGCGGACTTCGACGCGGGGCGGGGACTGGCGCAGGCGAACTCGCTGTACCAAGCCGCCCGGATCGTCGGGGAATGCGTGCGCCGCGTCTCGGATATCGATCGCGCGTCGCTCGAGCGGGACAGTTTCTCGTTCAACGTGAACCTCCTGCTGGGCGGGCAGGTGCGGGGAGAGGCGCCGGGCCTGTACCTCATTTATCCGCAGGGCAACCCGCTCCAGGCGACCGAGGATTCGCCGTACCTGCAGCTCGGGGAGTGCAAGTACGGGCGTCCGATTCTCGATCGCGGGATCGATTCGGCGACTTCGCTCGAAGTCGCGGCCAAGTACGCGCTGCTCTCATTCGACGCGACCATCCGCTCGAACGTCACCGTCGGGCCGCCGATCGATCTGCTGCTGTACAAACGCGATACCCTGGCCATCACCCGATCGCGCCGGATCGACGCCTTCGATCCGGATCTGAATCTGATTCACACGTCGTGGGAGCAGGCGCTGCGGCGCGCCGTCGAGCACCTGCCCGAGATTCAGTTCGACGCCCCGGCGCCCGCAGCGGGGGGGCCGCGCAGCCGTCCGGCGGAGAAGGTGCCGGTCGATACCACGTCGAAATAGACCGGGCTTGCTCGCGGCGCGCTGCACCGAGCGCCGGGCGGGGACGAGCCCGGTGACCCCGGGACTTCCAATGGCCGCATCTGCCCTGTTCGATCCGTTTGCCGACTACGCCATCGCGGACGCGTACGACGAGATGTTCGACGCCCGCACCCATCCGCGGCGTCCCTACCGCAAGCTGCACAAAGAGCTCATGAACCTGTCGCCCGAGGAGCTCGGGCGCAGCAAGCAGAAGGCCGACCTGAGCTTCTTCAACCAGGGCATCACCTTCACGGTGTACGGGCGCAAGGAAGGCACCGAGCGCATCTTCCCGCACGATCTGCTGCCGCGCATCATCTCGGGCGCGGACTGGGACGTGATCGAACGCGGGCTGACCCAGCGCGTCACCGCGCTGAACCTGTTCCTCCGGGACATCTACCACGAACGCCACATTCTGCGGGACCGCGTCATTCCCGCCGCGGCGATCTTCAGCTGCAAGCATTTCCGCCGCCAGATGACCGGCGTCAAGGTGCCACGCGACGCCTACGTCAACGTGATGGGCACCGATCTCGTGCGCCTGCCGGACGGCAAGTTCGTGGTCCTCGAAGACAACCTGCGCGTCCCGAGCGGCGTGTCCTACATGCTCTCGAGCCGCAAGGTGATGAAGCAGATCTTCC